>CAYGMR010000147.1:0-11264 GCA_964350725.1 uncultured Ardenticatenaceae bacterium
CGGTAATATCCAACATAACAGGCACGACCCGTGCAGTGTTAAAATGCATCAAACTATCGATTTGGCGAGCAGCAGCATATACCTTCTTTACGTTTCGTTTCAAAAGCAGATCAACGATGGCTTTACCAACCCCGCGATTCGCGCCAGTCACCAGTGCAACGCGATTTTCAATTTGGTTCATCCTCCTCTGCTTTGTAGCCTTCGTCATTTTACTGATTGTCTGGGAACTCAGAATCTTCGCCAATACCTTCGCCGCCCAAACCTAGATAACCGCCATCAACTTGTAATCCGCGCATTTGTGACCTCCTGTTTGCCTCAATTCTTACTCTTATTTTTGGTATCCAAGTAGTTCAAATATATCCACGTCGCCAGACAGCCAGTTGCTCTGACCGGTTTCCGCCACCCAACGCGCTTGGATCAATGCATTAGCCTGCACGCGACTGTCTCCCCAGTAACCCGATCCATATGGCGGTCCCCACATCGGCTGATCATCCCAGCGTGCATTGATATAGGCGACTGCCCGAACCACATCGGCGTTACTCTTGATGAAATCAAAATAAGGCGCATACCATTCGTCCCAAATTTGTTCGGCCGTTCGTTTTTGGTAGGAACGGCCGTCTACGCTATACGTCAGGTTTTGCAAATCGTAACGCTGTGGCGTCGATTCAGCGATCATCAATGGCTTTTGGTGTGAGCGTGCAAAATCAACCATCTCTTGTAAGGGTTCGAACTCACAATCGGCTTGCACGAAATAGGACAAACCAACCCAATCGACATATTCATCCCCGGGATACCAAGCTTCAATCGGTTCGTCCAGGAAGGTACCATCACAATAAGTGGCTCCTTGCCAGACCAGGGCGACATTGTCAATGTCGCGTTCTAACATACGTTCGCGAAAATAAATCCAGGCACTCACATATTCATCTGGTTTGTAGGCATTCCAGGAGCCGTCAAATTCATATCCAAATCGCAAATAAACGGGACTGCCGTATTCAGCCAAATCATCAAGCAGCTTATCAATCTTATTATCAGCACGGCCGTTGTAGATACCCTCTAACGTATTCACCAGATATAAACCCACAGCAATTGTGCTGTTTGGGTAAGTCTCGGCCAAATAATCCATATGCTGCAAACCACCGGGATTTTGTGCCACACTATTAATCCCTTCTAGCCCTTTTAACGAGGTATAGGCAGTTGTTCCACCAGGGTTTGGCTGTACGCTCGCAGTATATGCATCAATATTTTCGATGTCTTGCCCGATAATTAACAATGTTTTACCAGGTGGGGGTGTGAAACGGCCGTTTACATATTCGATTTCCAGCACAGCCTCCTCAGCAACTGTATTTTCAACAGAAACGGCCGTAAGTGCTGCATTTTCTGTCTGACACCCTCCCAAAAACAGTCCTAAAAGCAACAGAAAAACGGCTAAAGAACATTTCTTCATCTTCGCTACCTAACAAAAAAACCACAAAGAGGGCCGAGAACAGAGAGATAAGCTCTGTAATCCGCACATTCTCTGCGGTTTTAATTCAAACTTGCGGGCATATACCCTAAATAATTGTAACTATACAGTTGTCTCTTGACTGTCATACCCACGAAGGCGGGTATCCATGTGTGGATTCCTGCCTTTGCAGAGCCTGCCCTCATGAAGATGGGGGAATGACCTGAATAGTTACAAATAATCTACTTACTTTATCGTGTTCTTATTCCTTCACCGAACCCATCGCAATACCGCTAATAATAAATTTAGAGAGGAAGATATAGATGATGATCACCGGCACGACAGTGACAGCCAACCCCAAATATATAGCACCATATTCTGTACGATAGACATCGCCGCGCAGTAACTGCACCATCATCGGCAGAGTATATTTATCAAGCGAAGAAATCAGAATAAAAGGATTGAAGAAATTATTCCAAGAAGCGACGAAGGTAAAGATGCCCAGAGTTACAGCACCGGGAACAGCGATGGGCATCATGATGCGGTGAAAAATACCAATTTCACTCGCTCCGTCCACTCGGCCAGCATCGATCAGGTCTTGGATGACAATAGCCTCCAGATATTGAATCGCGAAAAACACAGCAAAGGCGGAACCGATAGCCGGCAAAATAAGCGAGGCGTAATTGTCAGTCAACCCCAGGCGCGACATATATTGGAAATAACCGATGATGGATAACTGCGTGGGGACCAATACCAGGATGACCACAAAAGCCGCCAGCGCCTTTTTGTAGGGGAAATTGTAAACGACGATGCCATAAGCAGCCAAAAAGGAGAAATAGATCGTCAGAAATGTGGTTGACACTGATAAAAAGAGGCTGTTAACAAACCCCCGGGGCAAGTTGAGACCCCGACCCAAGAGGATGTTGTAGTTGTCAATTGCATGTGTGCTGGGTATCAAGCTGAGCCCTTGCTGGATTTCAGAAGTCGAGCGGGTGGCATTAACCAACAATAGCCAGATGGGTGTAAGGACGATAATTAAAAGGAGAAATAAAAAAATATAAATGAAAAATCGAGTTATTTTTGTGCTTGTATTATAGTTCATGGCAACCGTTCCAGTTTGTCTAATCCTGTGTCTGTCTTCTTCTTTAATCCTTTTGACGTAAGAAGTAAAAAATACCCAGCGCGATAACAGAAGTCATAAGGAAGACCAAGACACCGACAGCCGAGGCAGCTCCAATATGCCCTTTGCTGCTGCTGAATTTCAAGTACATAAGCATATTGTTGGTCATGATCGAACCACTGGGAGAACCACGACCATCCGTTAAGAGAAAGGGAATGTCAAACATCTGCATGCCCCCGACCAGTGAAGTCACGAATATATAAATTAGAATCGGTTTTAATAAAGGCACGGTGATGCGCGTAAACATTTGCCAGGCATTGGCTCCATCGACCATTGCCGACTCATAAAGCGAAATGGAGATAGCGGTCATGCCAGCCATGATAATAATGATCGTGCTGCCGAACCACATCCACCATTGGATGAAAACGACCAGACCACGAGTAAAATTTACGCCTTGTAAATAATGCACTGCTTCCGTTTGAAACCCGGAGCGAACCATGAATTGGTTAATCGGGCCATAAAAAGAGAAAAGGCTAAAAAATAAGGCAGCAATAGCTGCAGGCATCAACAAGTTGGGCATAAAGTAAATAGCCCGCCATAGACCCACAGCCCGAAGTTTTAACCGGGTACTGGTAAACCAGACCGAGGCGATGATAGCAATGCCAATTTGGGGGATGAAGTTTAATATCCACAACAGCCAGGTGTTTTTGATAGCATTTTTGAACGTAGCATCAGCGAATAAACGTTCAAAATTCGTGAGGCCAATAAAATTCGACTGTTGCGTCATCAAGGTCGTATCAGTAAGGCTAAGATAAAAGGTGTTATAAATGGGGTATAGACCAAAGAGCAGAAAGCCGAGGATGAAAGGAGCTACAAAGAGATAACCATAATAATCTCTTTTAAATCTAAATTTTCTTTGGGGTTTCTCTTTCGAACTGCTTATTGTACGTGAATCAGTTACAGCCATAAGATTACTCCTTCAAAATTTATCGCGCAACTGGCACAATTATCGGCCAGCAACGTCGCATGTTGCGCACCTCCACAAAGACCAGTCCACAACAGTGCGTATTGTCATTCTAACGTGGGTCAGTGCATTTAGTATACACTGACCCACACATTCAAACTAATTCAAACGGTTAGGGAATGATAATCTCTGGATTATCAATGGCGACGGCCTCTTTGAAAGCAGCCCACATTTCTTCTTCAGAAATTTCACCATTCAGGTACAAGGACAACGGATCATTGAGCGCACGTTGGATCGCATCGTCGGAGCCTTGCATCAATGTGGCATTGACGGCCGGCGCGGCGGCGGCGAAACCAGCATAGGAATTTTGCCCGCCCAAGAAGTTACTTGTCTCGGCATCGTCAAACTCGGGGATGATCTTGTCAACAACAATTTGGCTGGAAACAAAGTCGCCTGCTGCTTGACCCTGATCTTCGGGGATATCGGGATTGATGGCTTTCAAGTAATCGTTGTCGTAAACACCAAGTGCCCAGTTGGTTAGATGCTCTTCATCTGTGGTAGCCCAAGCAATGAAGTCTTTGGCTAATTCCAGATTCGGGCTGTCCTTCAAAACACCAATCCAGGTACCGCCCCATTGATAAGGCAATGGGCCTTCAACAACACCCCAGTCACCAGTCGTATCGCTGGAACCATCAGCAGCAACCGCATTGGGTGCTAATACATAGGGCAGACCCCATGTGGGCAGGAAGTAACCAAAGATTTGTTTGGGATTACCTTCAGCATCAACCAATGTGTCGTTCATACCGGCAAACCAACCTTCTTGCCATTGGGTAGCTTGCGCTTCGTAACCTTCGTCGCGGAAGGTCTTGGAAATTTCCACCATTTCATTAACCATCGGGTCGATTGTCAGGGTGTCATCAACAACCCAGGGTTGTGCGCGGTTAGCATAGAAAAGGTTGGCGAAATCGCCAGGGGAAGCAACCATATAGGTATTGCCATCTGATTTTTCTTTGACGACAGCAGCGGCTTCAGTGAATTTATCGAAATCAGATAACAGCGCTTGAATTTCTTCTGGATCTTCAGTTCCGAAATATTCATTGGCCAGGCTGCGACGGTAGAAGAACGCGCCAGGGGTGGCTTGGTGGCCGAGGGCTTTGAGGGTGCCGTCAGGAGCAGTCGCCACATCAAGAACAAATGGATAGGTGCCGGCTGCTTCGGCTGCGGGCATTAATTCACCTACATCAGCCAGGAAATCACTTTCTACGTACTCTTTGACAAAAGCAGCTTCAAGGGCAACGATATCGGGGGCATCGGCCGTTCCCAGAGAGGATAACAATTTCGTCTGGTATTCACCGGCAGTCATGGGGATCATGGTGTATTCAATCGTTATATCAGGATGAAGCCCTTCATAGGCAGTGGTCATGGTCTGATACTCATTGGTAAACGACCATAAATTGAGAACTGTTTCATCACCAGAAGCTTCTTCTTCCATAGCTTCTTCTTCAGCCGGAGCCTCTTCTTCCATAGCTTCTTCTTCAGCTGGAGCCTCTTCTTCCACAGCTTCTTCTTCGGCCGGTGCGGCAGCTTCAGTGGGTGCAGCTTCCGCCGGTGCTTCAGGTTCTGAACCGCCACAGGCAACCAGCAGCAGGCCCATTACTAATAAAAAACTAATTAAAACTATTGATTTTCGCATTTCGTTCTTCTCCTAAAAGTATAAATATTTGTAATGCAATCATTTTTCCAGAATAACAAATTAAGCTAACCGGAATATAGGGGGCTTCGATATGGCGAACCATAACTAAAATAAAGACCCATAAATAACCAAATCAAATCTATTCAAACGCGTTTTACCTCCAATGTAAATCGATTTTGTAAATCGATACGCGATTTACAAAATCGCGCTACAGTTTCCATCCATGGTAGTGCGTACCACGCATGTCATTGCCAATAATTAGGCTATTCCCAATAAAAACGATCCTTTGATCTTACGTGGGAATAGACTAGTACACGATGGCATAAATAACACGCTGGTTCGTAGTGACGGCTTCAGCCGTTTAGCCGCTAAAGCGGCTGCTACAAACTGTTGAGTTATTTCCGCCTTGTTATACTAGCCAATGCCAAAACGACCCATCTCGCGGATCATTCTTTTCTTGCATTGGCCTAATCATTTAATTGATCGACAAGAGTCTCGGACAAGTAAATCCGTAGAAACTTTGAACAATTCGTTATTAACCGGTTTGCCTTCTATCAATTTAATAAGCATCTCGGTTGCTATCTGACCCATTTTGAAGATTGATTGATCGATAGTGGTCAGCTTAGGTGTTGTAAAAGCGGCTTCGGTAATATTGTCAAAACCAATCACAGAAATGTCGTCAGGCACATTTAGCCCTGCATCCTCAATAGCACGAATCGCACCTATTGCAGATTGGTCATTGGCGGCAAATATGGCAGTTGGCGGCTCTGGCAGCAACAATAAATTTTTTGCGCACAAGTAACCAGTTTCAGTTGTATAATCGCCATATTCAATCAATTTTGGGTCAATTTCAATACCCGCCTGACGTAAGCCTTCTTCATATCCTTGCAAACGGCGCACAGCACTTTGTAAATCGAGACGGCCGCTTATATGGGCAATGCGGCGATGACCCAATTCAAGCAAATATTCTACTGCTGTCAGGGCACCATCACAGTTTGTGGCGATGACTGCCGGACAATTTGGTGTTTCATTATTGGGATCAATAGCAACCACCGGCGATGATGTGGAAAAAGTAGTGGTAACAGGGGTTGTAATAATCACGCCGTCGGTAATACTACTGTTGAGGAGGGCAACGTAACGCTGTTCTTGAGTAGCCGTTGTCGTTTTTTTTATGTTGCCCTGTGTGTAAATAATCAGATCGTAATCGATGGCAGCAATTGCCTGGTTTACGCCCTTCATAATTTCAACAGAAAACGCAGCACCTACATCGGGCATAACAAGGCCGATAACATTGGTTCGTCGACTACGCATACTGCGTGCAGCCAGGCTAGATGTATACCCCATTTCCTCAATAACATCTTGCACTTTAGCGTAAGTAGACGGTGCGACGTCATCTTTATCATTGAGGACACGTGATACGGTAGAAACCGATACACCGGCAGCGGCGGCCACATCATGAATAGTTAACGATCCCTTGTTATGATTCATCTTCTCATCTCGCCGGACATTGGACAATAATATTGCCTTCTATACAATTTCCGGTATCATTCCCGATAATGCTACCGGAAACGTTCCCGGTAACGATTTAGAAGTTAACATAGTTGTTTTTTTTTGTCAAGCAATTTATGAAATTCTGCAGGGCAATTGCTTAATCGAGGTTTTATCCTTTTTCGCCACGAATTTTACCAGTTGCATGAATTTGAACGGCTTTTATTCGTAAAATTTGTGTGATTCGTAACAGCAGTTTAGCGTAATGCAATCGCCCTAAGAAGTTTTGTCAAATCGAGAGAGAGAGCTAATGCCCCAAAATACAACCAACCCTTTTCTATTCCGCGATCCATCTGCATCCATTGAAACCCGTGTCGCCGATTTATTATCCCATATGACCCTCGATGAAAAACTGGCCCAGTTAGGCAGTTGTTGGGTTTTTGAACTGCTGTCTAATCTGCAATTTGATACGACCAAAGCACAAAGTTTAATGGCTCATGGGCTTGGCCAAATTACTCGGGTTGCTGGAGCCAGCAGCCTAAGTCCTGAAGAAGGTGCGGCCGTTGCCAATGAAATCCAACGTTTTTTAGTCGAGGATACGCGGCTGGGGATTCCGGCGATCGTACATGAAGAGTGCTGCAGCGGTTATATGGCCCGTGGCGCAACCTGTTTTCCTCAAACACTGGGTGTGGCCGCCACCTGGGAGCCGGCACTGGCGGAAGCGATGGCGGCAGTTGTACGTACACAAATGCGGGCGGCTGGAGCACAGCAAGGGCTTTCGCCGCTGCTCGATGTGACGCGTGATCCACGTTGGGGGCGCGTTGAAGAGACGTTTGGCGAGGATCCCTATCTGGTTTCTGATATGGGCACACAATTTGTGCGTGGCATGCAAGGTGACAATTGGCAGGAAGGTGTGCTAGCCACAGCCAAACATTTTGTGGGGTATGGTGTGCCTGAAGGGGGCATGAATTGGGCCCCTGCGCATATCCAACCACGCGAGCTGCGTGAAGTGTTTATGCTGCCATTTGAAACGGCCGTTAAACAAGCCAACCTGCAATCAGTCATGAACGCCTATCATGAGCTGGATGGCGTTCCCTGTGCCGCATCTAAAGAACTGCTGACGGACATCTTGCGTGACGAATGGGGATTTGATGGCATTGTCGTTTCTGATTATTTTGCTGTCGAGGAGATTCATCGTACACACCATTTGAGCAGCAGCTGCAGCGATTCCGCGCGTATTGCCCTCGAAGCAGGTATTGATGTGGAACTACCGAGCACACAATGTTACGGAACCCCACTTAAACAAGCAGTTGCAGCGGGCGCAGTAGATATGGCGCTTATCGATCAAATTGTGGCGCGTTCATTACGCATGAAGTTCAAACTAGGTCTGTTTGAAAATCCCTATGTGGATGCGGAAAATGTTATGGATGTATTTGACACGCCTGCGCAGCGGCAGTTGGCACGCGAAATCGCCCAGAAGTCCATTGTCTTGCTGAAAAACGAGTCTGATTTGCTGCCCCTGGACAAAAATATTGGTTCGATTGCTGTCATCGGCCCACAAGCCAATAATGTGCGCCATTTATTGGGTGATTATGCTTATCCTTGCCACATTGAAACGCTGGCCGAAATGACGCAAGCCGGCATGAATGTGTTTAATATGCCTGTGCCTGATAGTGTGGATTTGGTTGATAACTTTGTGCCGATGCAGCCTGTTTTGGCAGCGATTCAAGAGAAGGTTGGTAAGGAAACGGCCGTTCATTATGCCCACGGCTGTGATGTCACCGGCGACGATAAATCTGGCTTTGGCGCGGCGATCGCTGCGGCCGAAGAATCAGATGTGGCACTCATATTCGTGGGCGGCAAATCGGGGCTGACCGAAAGTTGTACGTGCGGTGAGGCCCGCGATCGCGCCGACATCAATCTAACAGGCGTGCAAGAGGAATTGGTAACGGCCGTTGCCGCGACTGGCAAACCGGTGATTGTGGTGTTGATAAACGGCCGTCCGTTGAGCATCAACTGGATCGCAGAAAACATCCCCGCCATCGTTGAAGCGTGGCTGCCCGGGGAAGAAGGGGCTGAGGCCATTGCTGATGTGCTTTTCGGCGACGTGAACCCCGGCGGTAAACTACCGATTACTTTCCCGCGTGACGCCGGCCAGATACCGATCTTTTATAATCACAAGCCATCCGGCGGCCGTTCACATTGGAAGGGACCCTATGTCAACTTAAGCAATACGCCGTTGTGGCCTTTCGGCTTTGGCTTGAGCTATACCAGCTTCCAGCTGACAAATCTACAACTGGATAAAACCACAGTCACGGCCAATGAAACGGTACAAATCAGCCTTGATGTGACGAACAGCGGCACACGCGCCGGTGATGAGGTTGTGCAATTATACATTCGCGACAAGGTCGCTTCGGTCACCCGTCCTATCAAAGAGCTCAAAGGGTATAAGCGTATTCATTTGGCTGCTGGCGAAACTCGGCAAGTCAGCTTTGATTTACATGTAAACCAATTGGGTTTTTATGGCTCAGATATGCGTTTCATCGTTGAACCGGGTGAGATCGAAGTGATGGTCGGCAGTTCATCAGCGGATATTGCTTGCAACGGCCGTTTTGAGATTAGTGGTGACGTCGTTGACTTGGGCGATAAGCGGGAATTTTTCAGTAAAATAGATGTATTCTAAACCATTTTCTAAAAGCAGATTTGTCAACTTTTCTCTTTGGAAGCAAATGTGATTTCAAACAATAAAAGTTGACAAATCTCTCTTACATAGAGGTTTCGATGAATGCGGCAACTGTACAAGTCAGCCAACGTGGATCGTTAACTTTACCGGTTGCACTACGCGAAAAGTATGGCATTAAAACAGGGGATTCATTTCAATTAGTAGATCTCGACGGTATCTTTGTACTCACACCCATGACGCCAATGGTGCCGGAACTCGCTCGCGAAATTGAAAAAATTCGTCAGGAAGCAGGGCTAAGTACGGAAGAGCTTTTGCAAGGTTTGCGCGAACAGCGTAAAGGTTAGGGTCAAGTGCCAGCACGAATTTGGCGACAGCCAAGGATATCGTAACTCACCTTACCCATTTGCAGATTGGTCTGATCGCGGAATCCAGCGACAAAGCTCATAAACCGGTACACATCAGCGAAGTTTGATGCCAAGCCAACTGAAATGCGAATTGCGCCCGCGCTTTTGTTGCCGCGATGTTGAATAAGCTGCACAAAACGCGGCAAATCGATATCTTCCGCTTCTTGTAAACCAATCAGCATATCTTCGGCCGTTAAACCTTCGGCGATTTCCCCTGCCCCCGGATTACAGAAGCAGCCCGTGCGCAGTGAAATGTTGGCCTGGTTCGCCAATTCTTCAACCCGGCGGTAATCCAGCAGCACCCCATCCGGTCCATAGAGGTTAAATGTGACAGTCCCACCACGCATTTCAGTCGTGGTGGGGCCATAAATGCGGGCTAACGGCCGTTCATTTGAATGGCGCAGTTGGTACAAATTATCCAACAACCAGCCGGTCAAATATTCAACGCGCTGGCTAATCGTGTCCATGCCGATTGATTCAAGGTGCTGCAAACCGATTTTGATGGCCGGAATACTGAGATAATCAATCGTGCCGTCTTCAAACGCCGCTTCATTCGGTGCCAAATAATGGCCTTCGCCTTGCACACTAGCAAAGTTAACAGTACCACCGGCAAACCACGGCCGTTTCAATTTGGCATACACGCGCTTATGGATCAACAAACAACCCAGCCCCGTCGGATAGCCAAACATTTTGTAAAAAGACATACACACGAAGTCAGGTTGTACGCTAGATAAATCCAGCTTGTTGGTAGGCACAAACGCAGCCACATCCAGCAGCACATCCCACCCTTTGCTGTGGGCTAATTCGATATAGGACAGTGGATGTTTGACACCCGAAAAATTGGATTGGGCCGGGAAAGCAAACAGGTGCGGATGATCGGGGTCGATATCGTCTAAGACAGCCGACAGTTTGTCCTCATCCATACGTAAATCGGGCACGGTTAAGGGGATATATTGAAAGGCAGCACCTTTGCCGCGTACATATTCACGAATTCCGTTGACGGAGTTATGGTTATCAAACGCCAGCGCGTATTTGCCACCGGCTTCAAACGGGTAGGATTCGCCCACGTGTTTTAATGCACCGCTGGCATTGGGGGTAAAAACGGCGATGTAATTATCAGCAGCGTTAAAATAATCCAACACATATTGACGTGCGCTCTCGACCATCTCAGTCATTGCCAACGATGTCGGGTTAGCTGAATGCGGATTGCCCAGTACATGGCTTTGCAGCATGGCGAAATGTTTGTCTAATTGTGACTGTCCATATAAGCCACCACCCGTATAATCCAAATAAACTTGGTTCTGGTCATCGATGCGTTTGTATTCTGTCGCCCGCAGCTCATCAAGCTTACGTGTGGCAGCAAAACCGGGGTTTGTTGCTAGAAATTGGGCATAGGCGGCAGTTAATTGGGTTGAGGGGTAGGTTACGGCCGTTTCTGGGCGCCACCTTTAGCAACACTGCTAGTTTTATG
>CAYGMR010000148.1:0-4481 GCA_964350725.1 uncultured Ardenticatenaceae bacterium
TCCCTAATTCGTTGTAGTCATTTGTAAAGATGAAAAGCACGTTATTGAATCATGCTAGAATTTTGCAGTGAATTGACGCGAATTATTTTAATTCGCGTCAATTTGTTGCGGGTCTTTATTGAAAATCGCAAAAGGTGTGACTGGAAAACAAATGACGATTCCTGAAAATTCAATCGGTATTGTTGAGCCACAATATTTTGTTGATGATGCGCCCTTTCCATTGGAGAGCGGCGCTGTTTTGCCTTCGATTACTTTGGCGTATGAAACATACGGCCGTCTCAACCAGCACCGAACGAACGCCATCTTGATTTTGCACGCCTTGAGTGGCAGCGCTCATGCGGCTGGCGTGCATGCCGATAATGGCCAAACTGTCGGTTGGTGGGATGATTGTATCGGGCCGGGCAAAGCCTTTGATACCAACCGTTATTTTGTGATTTGCAGCAACGTGTTGGGCAGTTGTTACGGGTCGAGCGGCCCCATGAGTATTGATCCGCAAACTGGCAAACCCTATGGCTTAAATTTTCCAGTGGTGACAATCAGCGATATGGTGGCTGCACAGGTAAAATTGATTGACTATTTGGGCATAGACAAATTGTTGTGTGTGGCTGGTGGTTCAATGGGCGGCATGCAAGTTTTAGAGTGGGCAGCCCATTACCCAAACCGGGTGAATGCGGCAATTCCGCTGGCAACAACAGCACGGCACAGTCCCATGTTGATCGCCTTTAGCGAGGTTGGCCGCCAGGCGATTTATGCTGATCCGGCTTGGAATCAAGGTGATTATTATGATCAACCTGAAAAACCAGATGCGGGGTTGGCCGTGGCACGTATGGTGGGGCATATCACTTATTTGAGTGATATGTCAATGCAAGATAAGTTCGGCCGACGCTTGCAAGATATCGAGAAATTTGGCTTTGAGTTCCAAACCGAATTTGCAATTGAAAGTTATTTGAAATACAACGGCAATAAATTCACCCGGCGTTTTGATGCTAACAGTTATTTGTATGTGACCAAAGCGATGGATTATTTTGATTTGAGCGCAGAGAACGGCTCTTTAGCCGCGGCGTTTGTGAACGCAACGGCCGTTAAGTTTCTCGTTGTCAGTTTTACTAGTGATTGGCTTTATCCGACTTATCACAGCAAAGAGTTGGTGAGTGCGTTAACGGCCGTTGACGCCGACGTGACCTATCTTGACATCGAAAGCTCGTGGGGGCATGATGCCTTTTTATTAGAAGTTGAAACCATGACAAACTTGTTAGGCAGCTTTTTGGATAGATTGTCACGCGAGGAACAGGTGACAAAACCTGTGCCTTTGGAAATGCTGGCCGCGCAGAAGACCGCATGAGCGACGGGTTGCCGGCAAATAAATGTAACTGAGACACAGATTTTCACAGAAAAATCTTGATTTATCTGTGTCATCTATGTTGATCAGTGTCCAATGTGACAAAGGGGAATCGAAGCCTGTGACCAAGAAAAATAGGGTGGAGCCACCGAATTTACGTCCAGATTTACTGGCGATTGCTGAGTTAATTCCGCCGGGCGTTAAGGTGTTGGACTTAGGTTGTGCTGATGGCGCATTGTTGGCGCATTTGATCGCCGAAAAACAAGTGCTTGGTCGCGGCATTGAATTAAGTGAAGCGGGTGTGTTGGCTTGCGTACGCCGTGGTTTGAGTGTGCGGCAAGGTAATTTACAGGAGGGGCTGGCTGATTATCCCGATAACAGCTTTGATTATGTGGTTTTGAGCCAAACGTTGCGCTATCTGAACGACCCCGCGATGATTTTGGCGGAGATGCTGCGTGTGGGGCGGCAAGCCGTGGTCAGTTTTGCCAACTGGGGTTATTGGCGCAATCGACTGGGTTTGCTATGGTACGGCCGTATTCCACAAGCACCCGATTATCCCCAACCCTGGCACGAACCACCGCGCTGGCAGCCGTTTACCGTGGCTGATTTCACTGACTTTTGTCATGCCAATGGCTTTCTAATACGGCAGCGTGTTTATCTGTCGCGTGATCGTCGTGGTCACTTGTGGGCGAATCTGTTAGCAAGAACGGCCGTATTTATTTTAGAAGGTCAATAAGCCGTTTTCGATCAAAACTGATACTATATTGTGGATGTTGAAAGTTATTTTCAGGAAGGTTCACATGATGAATAGTGCAAAAAAGTTTTGGTTGTTGCCTTTGGTGTGTTTATTGTTTTTTGTTGCTGCTTGTGGCGGGGATGCTTCACAAGAGAATGGTAGTGGCGGTACGGCCGTTGTCAAAACAAAGGTTCCTGAGCCTAAGCTAATCGTGATCACCTTTGAATCAGGGTATCAATTGCCATTAGCAAGAGGTATCACTGATCAATTGCGTACCGAGTTAGCCGCCGGTGAAAGCGTGTATCCAATTATCGCCTTCCGCGAAACGCCAGACGTTGCACTCAATCAGAGACTGGCTACAAATGGAATCCAATTGGGCGACGTCATGGCCGAAGCCACTTATCTGGCAACGATTGCACCGGGGGCTGGTGAATTTCTCTCCACCTTAGAACAAGAAGGAGTTATTCTGACCGCATTGCTTTTTCTAGCCGAAGCCAAAGTGTCGAACGACTTTATGCAACAGCTATTTACGGCTGCCCCTGATGAACCTGTTTTTGTCGAAGTGCGTTTGTTTGGAACGCCATCAGCCGCGCAACGTGCAAATATAGAATCATTATTAAATGTGCGTACTGAATCCCCTGGCCCCGTTTATCTGCTTGATGGCGAAATTACTGTGCAAGATATTGATGAATTGCTCACCTTGCCTATTGTGCGTTCTGTTGGTGAGTCACCCCAGTAATCGCTTGTAGTTATCTAAGTGGTAAAAAGCGGCGACGACGAGGGAATGGGTAATACGGCCGTTTCTAATCAAATCCGGCACAACATTCAGTGGAAACTCCACGGTTAAGATGTCTTCGGCACCATCAAATTGAGGTTCTTGCACTTTTTGCGCGTCGCGTGCCAGAAAAGAGAAACATTTGTTACCCATAAAAGCTGGATTGGGTTCGACGCTGCCAAGCGGGATAATTTGTGCTGCATCATAGCCAGTTTCCTCTAACATCTCACGTTGAGCTGCTACTGCCGGATTGGGGTCTTCGGGATCGACCATGCCGCCAGGCACTTCTAAAGAAACTGCTTCGGTACCATAACGATATTGATAAATAAGTACAACATTGCTTTGGGGTGTCACAGGGATGATATTGACCCAATCAACTGCGTCCAAGACCACAAATTCATGAGTTTTGCCTGTGCGTGGTGAGCGCAGGGTGTTGATGCGGCTTTGAAAAATACGGTAATCATGTTGGCGTTTGCTATCGAGTTTTGTCCATTCTTTAACCATTTGTCGTTCCTTAAATAGGTGGTCAGCCAATCAGCATTTCAGCCAGTCAGTTTTTTGACTGACTAGCTGACCGGCTGACAGGCTTGTTTATCCGCTGATGATAGCCCAAGTCCTTCATTATCAAAATCAAGATTCTGATGAGAAGCCAGGTGTGGCAGAATATTTGTGTGGATTTTCATTGCTGGTCATGATATGGTTGTGGCTATGTTTAATTTAGTAGCCATGCGCGCCTGGACACAGCAGCTAGACAAGCTGGTTTTGTATGTGCTTAATCGGCAAATTCCGGATTCGTTTGAGCAAGATGTGGCAGAAATGTTAGATATTGAAGCTGTGTTGGCGCAAACAACGGTTAATCGGGAGAAAACGGCCGTTTATAATCTCATAGCTCCCGGCGAACACAAAGTGTGGCTGGACACGTTGTTTGGTGAATTATGCTGCCATGTGCGTGTGCGCCTGGCTGTGAATCCGCAAGCGCCGCTGCTGCTTTATCATCACGGCTTTGCCGAAGTGCCTTATACGAGTACCTGGCAGAAACTTTTTCCAAAAGGCGATCCTTTCCCCGCCCATTTAGTGGCTGTGCAAGCCCCTTACCATACAGAAATGAATACGGCGATAAAATCTGTTTTTACCTCTGTGCAGCACATTTTACAGACCTTTGCCGGTTCTTTACGCATTATGGAACTGATGCAAACTATATTTGAAGAGAATGAGGCCGCATTCACTGTGGCCAGCGGTTTGAGTTGGGGCGGCATCACCAGCATTTTGTATGCTGGTATTTTTAACGCTGTGCGTGCCGTCGTGCCCATGTACGCCTCACCGGATTTGGCTCAATTGTTGTGGGACAATGCTGAGATGTTTGGGCGTGAACTACCGCTCTCGCAAGAGGAGTTGCGCCGTTACCTTGATTTCACCCCGTATTACGTGCGCCTGGAGCCAAAACGTGTTTTCGCTGTCATGGGTGTCAATGATCTGTTTTTCCGTCAAGCGCATCATGCAGCGGTTTATACCGATGAAGCGTTGATAATGACATCATCGAATCATGTGGGGGCCGTGACACAAAACCGCACACTTTTGTACCAAAACTTACTTGATGCGCTTGATTTTGCCACGAAAAACCCCCTAAATCC
>CAYGMR010000148.1:4491-11224 GCA_964350725.1 uncultured Ardenticatenaceae bacterium
TGTTATCACGGCTGACGAAGGCTAAAACGGCCGTTTCTCTAACCCCTTCCGATGACTCCTCCAGGCATGCAGCAGAAATCTGAAAGCGAAAGTCAGACCAATTCTCGACGATCATCTAAATTGCTAAACGCTCTCTCAATGCTGGTGGTGGCAGGCTTGGCCATCTGGGTATACGGCCGTGCCCTCAACTTCGCCTTCTTCAACGATGATCCCACAGGCCATTTTGCCTGGATGCAAGGACGTTCTTTTCTCGACTTCTTCATCAGTTCTGCCGAATATGGCTATTATCGCCCCATCGTTTTTGTCGCCTTAAAAAGCCTGGTTGAGTTGGTTGGATATCAAGCAGCTGTGTTTCATGCCCTTTTGCTCATTTTACACGCTGCCAATGTAGCGATGGTGTGGCTGTTGGCCCAACGCTTGGCGGGCAAACGTTTTTATGCGTGGGCAGTCGCCTTGATTTTTGCCACCGTGCCGTTTAGTTATGAAGCGGTGGCTTATGTGGCTTCACTCACCCATCCATTGTTGCTTTTTTGGTTGTTGCTCACATTGCTGCTGTATCAAAACGGCCGTCGCTCTCATCATTTGGGTTGGTATATTGCTGCGTATCTGACCATGATTTTGGGTCTGTTTTCGCATGAAAATGGGCTGTTTATCCCGTTGGCATTGGTGGGGGTTGATTGGTTGGGTGCTTTGCCGAGGGATTGGCGTGATGGTTGGCAACGGCCGTTTCTGCCCTACTTCATTGCTCCCATCCTCTTCTTCCTGCTCTGGTTTAACATCCCCAAAACAGGTGAACAAACCATTCCGACCCTAACCACCATTTACCATAATCTGATCCCGTTTTTGCAAACATTGGTCTACCCGCTGCTGCCGCTAATTTCTTTGGAGGCTGGGGATGTGGGGGCATTGTGGCTGTTGAGCGGCCTGGTTTTAGCGGGCACTTTTGCTGCCGCCTGGTGGGCGCATGCACGCGCTTTATGGCTGTTTGGTCTGGCCTGGTTTGGCTTGAGCGCTCTACCCGCCATTCTGTTCTTAAGCGGTGACTATTTATATGGCAGCCCGCGTTTGCATTATTTACCAGCTGTAGGTATGGCTATTTTGTGGGGGATGCCTGTGTTGGCACTGACACGCCATATCTGGCAGCAAAGCTGGCAGCGTGTCGTGGTTGGGTTGGGCATAACGATGTATCTGGCTGTGGTTACACTGCCACCGCTATCATTTTTGCGCTGCGAACTGGATTTCTACGCGCAGGCTTCGCGTATCGTGGGGCAGCTGCGCGAGCAGGCAGACACGGCCGACGCAGAAAAGGATTTATTGTTTGTGAATGTGCCCTTTTTCTTTAGCTCATACCCTGGCAAACCAGAGGGCTGCATAAATCCATATCCGTGGACACCGGTGGGCGCGGTGGTTGTGCCGCCGTATGCACGTGTCTCTGATTTCGTGCGTTTTAATGGCGGGCCAGATCGTGCGGCAACGGCCGTTACTGTTCCCGAATACAATCCCGGTTGGAATACTGTCGGCTCGGAGATGACAATGGCTGACATTCGTGAGCGGGTGGGGGCGTCGGCCGTTTTTGTTTACGACTTATCAACAGACGGCTTTTTTGATCTTTCAGCTGCGTGGCTGCCAGATGCGGGTATGGTAGAGAAACCGCTGGCTGTTTTTGGTGATGCTGTTGCTTTGGTGGAAACGGCCATTGTATCAGCATATAACAGCCAGGGTGATAGTCAAATTGAAGTGACGCTTAGTTGGCAGTTATCTAATAGGATCGGCCAGCCTCTCAATGTTTTTGTCCACCTCTATGACCAAAATGGCAATTTGATTGCGCAGCATGATGGCCCGCCGGCTCAAAATTTCATCCCCTGGTCGAGTTGGCAGACTACAGATATTGTCGCTGACAAACATGTGATCGAGTTACCAACTGATTTAGCAGCAGGGGAATATCAGTTGGCTGTGGGTTTGTATGATGGCGTGAGTGGTGAACGTTTAACGGCCGTTGTTGATGGCAACCCCGTGCAAGACAATCTTGTTATAATTGGGGTTTACCAACCTTCGTGATCGCTTACTCACTGTCTACTTATCTTAAATTCAGGTTGCATTTATGTTTGCGCCCTAAACTGTTCATGAAGTCGCCAAAAAAAAGCGAGAGACAACGGTTCACCCTCCTGGCCGCGTCTCTCGCTTTTTTGTTTGACTCTAAAACTCACGCAATAAACGGCCGCACCCATAAACCTTATCTTCAATCCCATTTTCACGCAGAGCCATCCACCACGTCGCCGCATTGATCGCGATGACTGGTTTGCCCAGCCAGCGTTCAGCTTCATCTGCCAGGCTGACCATGCTCAGATTTGTACCGGCTTGCACCAAGGCATCAATATTTTCGCCATCGACTTCGATTAAAGCTTGGCGCAGTTCGTCTTCAGTGACATGGGCGATAGAAACGGCCGTTGGACAGCGCAGCCCCTTGATATTGACCACCTCGAATCCGATTTCGCTAAAGAATTTAATTACATTCTCGTCGCCAATGGGTTGGTAGGGGGTCACGACCCCAATTTTCTTAGCACCAAACAAACCTAAAGCCCGTTCACATGCCTCGGCACCCGTGGCGACATCAATACCGCTCCAGCCTTTGATCTGCCGGATAAATTCACGGTTGCCTTCCATGCCACCCCAAAATGTCTCGGCACTCATGCCCATCACCATGTAATCAACTTCGGCCGTCATCACACGCTGCACGCTATATTCCATTTCTTCGCGGATTTGGTCCAACAATGCTTCCATGGCAGCATCGCTGTCCAGCACTTGATCCCGGATATGGATTCGCGAAAAATGAGCCGTAACGCCAGGAACGGTCATGCGATAAAAATCTGGTTCAACAATTGTATTGGTGCTGGGGGCCAAAACACCGAATTTCGCTCGCCACCCTAATGCATCAGTCATCGAATTTCTCCTAAATGATTCACCACAGAGAGCACAAAGGACACAGAGGAAAAGTTGTGATCCTGTAGTTTGTCCGTTGACGGAAATGTTATAACAATGTAATATTACGACGTTTCATTTTACACGTCAAAAGATCATGTCTATAAGCAAAGGTTACATCGCCACCAGCACCGGTCAGGTGCATTATCGTACAACAAGGATGCAAGCGGAATTGCCGATTGTGCTCCTGCACCAGACGGCAAGCTCATCAATGATGTTTACTGCTTTGATGGGTGAGCTTGGGTCAGACTACTGGCTAATTGCACCCGACACGCCTGGTTTTGGGCAATCTTTTACGCCACAAAAACAACAAGCGACAATAACATTTTATGCACAAAGCATCTATGAATTTTTGCAGGGCTTGTTTATAAAGGAATGTTACTTGTTTGGGCACCATACGGGTGCTGCAATTGCTTTGCAATTGGCGACGGACCAGCCCGGGCTGGTGAGAAAACTGGCATTAAGTGGCATACCTTTGCTGACTGCTGGGCAGATTACGGAGCTTGAGAAAGGTTTGCAGCCCATGGAGATTTTGGCAAACGGCCGTCACCTGCAACAACTCTGGCAACATATCCAAAAAAAAGCCCCAACAGCTTCAGTTGAACTTATCCAACGTGAAACCTTGCTGACCTTACAAGCCGGCAAAAGTTATCATGAAGCGTATCATGCTGTTTTTGCTCAAGCTGTTGCTGAGCAATTAGCTGCACTGCAATGCCCAACAATGGTGATGGCTGGTGAATATGACAGTTTGCGTGCATCTTTGGAACCGGCATATGACTTACTCAAACAAGGCAGCATGCAAATTATCCCACGGGCAGGCTCATTTATTTGTGACCAACAGCCACAAGTGATCGCAGAGATTTTGTCTACCTTCTTTAGCAAGCATAATCAGGAAATAGTTTACTCAGAATGAAGGTCATAATTCCGCATTTCGCATTCCAAAACCCGCATTTTCTTAAGGAACATCCATGGCAACATTGATTTACATAATCTACACTATCGCCCACATTTTGCTCTTGATTTGGGGTGTGCGCTTGTGGCGGCAGTCTGGCAGCATTCGTTTATTCTTGGTTTTGCTGCCAATCATTGGCTTGCTTTACGACAATGCGATAATTGCTTTGGGCAGTTTGTTAGGCCCTAGCGAGCTGCTGCAAACCTTGAATATGGGACGTTTTTTATTACATGCCATCATCACACCGATGTTGATTATGGCGGCGTTAGATATGGCGCGCCGTGCTGGCGTGGGCTGGGCGGCAAATCGGGTTGTCTATGCGTTGTTTGGCCTATTTACTGTTGTGTTGATTCTTTTTGGCCTATCTGAGATGCCACGGATGGTGTTTGAACCGGTTGTTTATGGGAGTACGCTGCGCTATGTGGATACGGCCGTTGCTGGCCCCCCAATCCCATCCATCATCACGATCATACTCATCATGGTCATCGGCATTTTCATCTGGCGCCAACAACAGTGGCCCTGGCTTTTTATAGGCGCACTGCTCATGTTCATCGGCAGCGCTATGCCGCCGAGTGTCGTTGGTCCTGCCGTTGGCTCAGGTGCAGAAGTCATCCTGCTCACCAGCCTTTTAGCCACCGAAGCCCACATACAAAAAACAACAAAGAATGTGAAGAACACAAATTCATCCTTCAGCCTTCATAATTTATAATTTATTCAGGAGATTGTTATGGAATATACAGTTGCAATGGGTTTGGAAGATTTTTTGCCCGTTATTTTTTCTGGCATTGGCCTTTATTTCATTGCCCATATGATCGGCCGTTTTGATAAAACCAGCGGTAGGATGGCATTTCTAGGTGCATTTTTGATTGTGCTGGGTGGCACGTTTAAGGCGGGTTGGAAACTAAACATCGCCGCCACCGGTCAGGATATTGTCTGGATGGCAGATAGTTTGTTTCTTTTGCTTGGTCCCGGCTTTACTTTGCTATCCTGGGCATTATTTTCGGCGCAATTAGTTATGGCGGGCAAGGAGATTCCCAGGCTGATTTGGCTACGGCCGTTGCTCGTCATTGCCTTATTTGTGATTGGTGCCGCAGCGGCTTCAACCCAGGGCGGCCGTACCTGGATATATATCATGTTAACCCTAACTACTTTCGCAAACCTGGCGGCAGCTGTCTTATTGGTCAAACAATCCAATCAGCAAGGATTAAAAGTAGCCGCTGCTTTGTTTATCTTTAACATCATCGCCGTATTTGCCTTAAGTGGTATGGCACGCATGCCGCAATCGGTCTCCTTCCAGTGGCTTGAGCAAGGCATACAAACCCTTTCGCAAGGTGCATTTGCAATCGCAGCTTACCAATTGGCACAAGATACGGCGCGACGTTTCAGTGGCATTGCTGCTTAAAAAGCTGTGACACGGAGTTGCACGGAGGATACACAGAGGGAAACGGAGAGGAAAAGGAGATGCGTTCGAACAGTAACCCGTCTCCCAAATCTCCGTGAAATTCCGTGTTCCTAATTAATATTATGACAGAATCAAAGATTGAAAATTATAGTGGTGTTTTCGACGGCCGTTTAGGCTTCGGCAAAAAAGCGGCTGTGTTGGTCATTGATTTTATACGCGCTTATACAACGCTGGGTGAGCCTTTGTATGCGCCCGATGTGGTAACGGCCGTACAAGAAACCGTCGATTTGCTCGTTTTAGCACGGAGTAAAAATGTCCCCATCATCTACACACAAGTGCTTTACAATGCGAACGGACTGGATGGTGGCATTTTTGTGCAAAAAGTGCCTGTCTTGCGTTCGATGGTACGTGGTGAACCAATGGCTGACATTGTGCCAGAACTGCTTCCGGCTGTGAGTGATGTAATCATTGCCAAACAATATGCCAGCGGCTTCTTTGGTACACCCCTGGCGGCCACGCTGACCAGCATGGGGGTCGATACGGTCATCATCACGGGGTGTTCGACGAGTGGTTGTGTGCGGGCAACGGCCGTTGATGGCATGCAATATGGTTTTCGGGTTATCGTCCCGCGAGAATGTGTCGGGGATCGCCACCCCGCCCCCCACGAAGCCAACCTCTTCGACATCGACAGCAAATATGGAGATGTGGTGACTAAAGCTGAAGTAATGGAATATTTACGGGGTTTATAAGGATGGTGTGTAACTATTTTGAAATACCGATAATTAGTACAGGGATGTCAATGTTTGATACGCCTCTATGTTCCAAATCCCAAACGAACTGCTCAAAATATGATACGCCAGTTGACATTTCAGATGCAAGTTCTTTTAATGGCACAATTTCAATACCTACATCAATATAATCCTCATTATGAAAGATTGTCATTTTGGCGCACACGTTGTAAACCATAAACGCATATTTACCAAATTGAACTTCAACACCTAGTCGGTTTTTAATGAAATCCATTTCTCGATATGCGTGTTTAGTTTCGGATGGTGGTGAGTAATCAAGGGTATAAAAGGTGGTAGGATAATCGCACAAAACACGGGTGCTTGAGTCCCAACCGAGTGTCGTGAATTCTCTTTTGAATGCTTTATTCAAAGAACTCGGTTTGTAAAGACGTTTACCAGGCATTGTCTTTTCAGCACTAATTTTCGTTTTATGGATGTTTGAATCAACTGTTTTGATGACCTTTAGGACTTCCGACAGTTCATCTTGATAATAGGCCTCAATGACCTCACGCCCTTTATTGAATGAATAGATTCCCCCAACTATCATTTGTATTCCTCTTTACCTTCCAATAGTTGTTTCTGAACGGCTGTATCCCATTCTGGGGGGCGTTT
>CAYGMR010000149.1:0-11222 GCA_964350725.1 uncultured Ardenticatenaceae bacterium
ATCAACGTGCTGCGCCGTCGTTACCCGCTACTGTCGGTACTCATTGCGCCGACGCTGGTGCAGGGGGCGGATGCACCAGCCCAAATTGTACGTTCGCTGCGCTGGTTAGACGGCCGTAACGATATCGACACAATCATCATCGCCCGTGGCGGTGGTTCGATGGAAGATTTGTGGGCCTTTAATGACGAGCAAGTGGTCGCCGCAATTTTTGATGCCAAGCATCCGATTATTAGTGGAGTAGGGCATGAAGTTGATTTTACCTTGACTGATTTTGTGGCTGACCTGCGAGCCCCAACGCCATCGGCGGCAGCAGAATTAGCTGTGCCTGATTTGTCTGAATACCAACTTGTATTGGCTGATGTACAAACACGACTTGCAATGCTTATGGATAACACCTTGCGCCAGAAAAAATGGCAGTTACAAGCCCACATACAAACATTATCACTATTGAGTCCACGTGCTGGCTTGGATAACAATTTGCAACGGCTGGATGGGTTGGCCTTGCGCTTGGAGCGCGTTGTGCAGCAGCGTTTAGCACAATCACAAACGGTGTTGGCTGTGTTAAATGCACGTCTTGCGGCGATTTCGCCGTTGGCGACGCTTTCACGCGGTTACGCGATTGTGCGCGGTGTAGACGGCCGTATCATCGGCAGTGTGGCTGATGTGGCGTTGGGATCAGAAATTCATGTGCAAGTGGGTGACGGCCGTTTCGGCGCTGAAGTGACCACGATCGAGGCAAAAGAATGAATGTAGATGAGAAGTTCATGCAAACCGCCATTGATTTGGCCTGGCAGGCACGCCGTGCTGGTAATCATCCCTTTGGCGCTTTATTGGAATTAAACGGCCGTATCTTGCTGACAGCCCTGAACACAGTGAACAGTGATCATGATGTTACGCGACATGCTGAATTAAATCTCGTCAGTTTGGCATCACAGCAGCTTGACGCAGATACCTTGGCAGAGGTGACGCTGTATACCAGTACCGAACCTTGTGCCATGTGTGCAGGTGCGATTTATTGGGCAGGCATTCGGCGCCTGGTTTTTGGCTGTTCAGGCGCACAGTTAGGGCAGATCGCTGGTGGCGAATTTGTGGTTCCCAGTCATGAGGTGTTTGCTTATGGTAAAGCAACAATTGCTGTGGCAGGGCCTGTTTTGGCAGAACAAGCTGTAGCCGTTCACCAGGGGTATTGGAAATAGAAGTGGGTATGGCGTGCCGGGCACGGGGTACAAAGGTTGAATTTTGCTAACTATGACAACTAGGCGGAAATAGCTCAACTGTTAGGGCAACCGGCTGAAGCCGTCACTGCAAACCTACCTTTGCAACCCTGCCGTTTGTGATCAACCAACAGTAATGAGATCTCGTGGGTAAGATGTCAAAACACGGTGACCTTCAGCCGTAATCAGCACATCATCTTCGATACGAACACCACCACGACCGGGTAGATAAATTCCGGGTTCAACAGTAAAAACATTGCCTTCTGCTAACACGGAGGTGTTGCCTTCTACCATTGACGGTTCTTCGTGTACCATCAACCCTAAGCCGTGGCCGGTGCGGTGGAAGAAATAATCGCCATAGCCTGCTGCTGCGATGACAGAACGCGCTGCACGATCCACATCCTGACCCGTTGCCCCCGGTTGTGCGGCCGCTTTGCCGGCTGCGTTGGCTTCCTTGACGATCTCATAAATATGGCGCAGTTCAGGTTCGATTTCACCCACGGCAAAGGTACGTGTGATGTCGGAGGGGTAGTTATCTACAAAAACGCCCCAATCGATTACCAAAAGATCTCCATTTTGCAACGGCCGTTTCGTTGGCATCGCATGTGGTGAAGCGCTGTTTGGCCCGCCTGATACGATTGGTCCAAAGGCGATGGCATCCCCACCTCCAGCCGCATTGCCGTCTCCCAGAAGTAATTTTTGGGTTAACAGGGCGGCGATTTGTTTTTCTGTCATGCCGACTTTAATTTGTGGTAACAGGGCATCTAAGCTGTTTTCGGCAATTGCAATTGCTTTTTCTAAGGCGGCAATTTCATCCTTATCTTTGACCAGACGAAGAATATCCATAATCGGATCTGCGTGGGCAGATGTGAAGCTCGGAGCAGCTTGTTGTATTGCCTCTCGTTCTAAAACGCGCATATGTAAGGCTTCTACGCCCCAACAACTTTCATCGAGATGTAACTGTTCAGCCGCTTGTGTAAAAGCATTTTTATAGCCGGTTTCATCCGTCCAGGTGAAGATACGGTCGGCGGGGATGCCAGCATCTTGTGCTTTCATCGCTTCCAAGGTAGGAATAATGATTGCCGGTTCACCGTGATTAGGAATAAAGAGCAAAATCGGCCGTTCACTCACATGTGTCGCCATACCGCTAATGTAGACGGCGTTGGGGCCGGGCATGAGGATCACGCCATTCATTTGGTGTTTCTGAATTTCAGTTTGTAGTTTGTTTAGTCGGGTTTGGTTCATTTTATTTATGGCAATGTTGCAGGGTTGCAACGTTGTCGGTTGGTTTCTCTTGTCACTTTTTTGCTTTTTAAAGTTGACAAATCTCTATGGAGAAACGTCAGAATCTTGTTTCTTTATTTCTAGCAGGGGGATCCCTGCCTCGACTGAATCACTTGTTTTACAGTGAACGGCCGTTACCACTCCATCATGAGGTGCTTGGATGGGGATGACCATTTTCATGGATTCGAGCAAGATGAGCTTGTCTCCGGCTGTAACGACATCACCAACCTCGACAAGGATTTGAGAAACGACAGCGGGAATTGAGGCGGATAAAGAGCCTGTGGGCACAGCAGTACTACCACGTTGACGCATGCGTTGATAATTGAAGGTACGGCCGTTGACCCAAATCTGCCGTTGATCACCTTTCAAATGGCCAGCGGCGCGGATGCGTTTGCGAATGCCATCAGTTTGTAATTGTTCCAGCAAAAACGCTGCTCCTTCTTCATGCATTATTTGTAATTCGGCCGTGCTGCCGTTGTGGCTCACATGCAGCGTGTTCCCCTGGCGTGTTACTTCAACTTCACCTTCTTCACCATGCAATTCAATCTTGAATTTCGCCATTATCCGTAAATAAAATCTTCTAAATGCGTAATCATGATTTGCTGCTCGTTAATCACGGCTTTTACGATATCGCCAATTGAGATGACTCCCACAAGCTGCTCGTTTTCTAAAATGGGCAAATGGCGAATACGTTTTTCGGTCATCAATGCCATACATTTGTTGATAGTTTGGTCCGGGCGCACGCATATGACATTCTTTGTCATGATACTGCTGACAGGGATATTGCGGGATGATTTACCTTCTAAGATAACTTTGCGTGCATAATCTCGTTCCGAGAAAATGCCTACAACATTATCTTCATCAACCACAACTAAAGCACCGATATCCTTTTTTGCCATGAGCTCCAATGCTGCAAAAACAGTTGTATCGGGTGAAACAGTCCAGATTTCACTTCCCTTTGTCTGTAAAATTTGACCAATTGTTTTCATGCCAAACCTCCAATTAGACTCAAATGATAGAATGCAAGATACGCGCATTGTAATCAAAGAGATGATAAATGTAAAATTTTTGGTACTTTAGGTAAGTGGAAGTGCGATTATAGGAACGCTTGTAAACGTTCAGCGCACAAAAAAATGGCAAGGGCAGAAGGCGCATCACTGATTTCGTTGCACCGTACCATTGCTAACACATCTGGAATGGATTTGATATAGATTTCAATCACTTCGGCAGGTTCATGCTTGGGTTCAGTCAAGGTGACACCGGTCGCTAAATAAAAATGCCCAACTTCATTGCTGATGCCATTGGCCATGTACGATTTGCCGATAAATTCAAGCTGTTGCGCTGTTCCACCGATTTCTTCTGCCAGTTCAGCATGGGCTGCTGCTTCTAGCGATTGCTCCGGCTTTACACTACCTGCTGGAATTTCCCAACAATAAGCATCTATCGTATAACGATAGCTTTTGATCAATACAACTTGATTATCAGTGGTAATGGGTAATATCCAAACGGCTGGTTCTTTTTGGATGACGTTGTAAACGCCAGGTTGGCCGTTGGGTAAAATGATTTTATCCTGACGCACATTGTACCAGGGACAAGACCAGACAATTTGTTGGGAGAGGGTTTTGAAGGGCATAAAGAATAATGGCCAATGGCTAACTGTCGATTGGCTATTGATTGGTGACCCCGGGAGGACTCGAACCTCCAACCAAGGCATTAAGAGTGCCCTGCTCTGCCAATTGAGCTACGGGGCCAATTGGGTGCGGCGAAAATTATACCATCCTCAACCGATAATTGGCAATTATTAATTGCCAGTTGTCGATTGTGTTGATTCTAGGAATTCGCTGGATACCCAGCCAATTTGGCCTTGATATTCGATTTCTTGCCAGCTGAGATTGTCGGCAACGGCCGTTCCATTCAACAAAATGACTTGTGAATCAGGCGGCAAAAAGGTGACGACTGTTGCCGTGATGCCAGGTGCCGTGCGCATATTGAGGCCCAGCGGGTAAGTGACAACGGCCGTTTCAAATGCCGGCGTTGGTGTCAAGGTCGGTTCAGGGGTGAGGGTGGTTGTGGGAGTGGGAACGGCCGTTGGCGTATCCGTAGGGATGAGCGTGGCCGTTGGTGTGGGTGTGTTTGTCGGCGTAAAAGTCGGGGTGGCTGTGTTAGTGGCTGTGGGGCCAGGGGTGGCTGTGTTAGTGGCTGTTGGCGTCGGTGTGGCTGTGGGCGGTAACAACGGATCCAACTCTGTTGTCTTGATAACCGTCATCGTTAATGCGATTTTATCTTTTTCATTAATAATTTCATCATCTAGTAACTGGGCGCCAATTTGTTCTTGCAGTTCTTGAACCTGATTGAATAAAATCGCTTTGGGTGAACGGGCCACAATATCCAATTTTAGATTGTCATCTGTAAAATCCAGGATTTCCAAACTTTCCAATTCGGCTCCTGCCACATCCTGAAGTTTTAATTCAACGACTTCATGAATGCGTGCTTCTGTAGCGCGTTGCTGATTCAAATAATAACTTGTGACAATCAATAATAATGCCACGATCACCATTGAAATCGCCGCAATTCGGGCACTGCGATTGCGCACTTCTTTGCGCGCCTTTTGAGATGGTGTTGGCCGGAAACCAAGCACTACAAAGACAAAAGCGGTCGCTGAACTAATCGCCACAAAGTTGGTAATAAAAAGCAACAAAGCACCTAACGATTGGCGATAATAACCGCCGGTGAAGGCGATGCCCACGGTAGCCAGCGGTGGTACCAATGCTGCCGCAATTGCCACGCCCGGCAAAGCGCCCGCCGCATTTGATTTGCTCAACGCATAAGCACCAGCCATGCCAGAGAACCAGGCGATCGCCAGATCGATTAGAGTGGGTTCTGTGCGCGCCAATAGTTCCGGAGTTAATGGTTTGCCGAGATTAAACAGCCCAACAATCAGCCCGACAGCAATTGCCAACCCCACACCACGCACAACGGCTCCTAGTGCCAAGCGCAAAAAGCGTGTGTCGCCCAAAATAATCGCCAGACCGCTGCCAATCATGGGCGACATGAGCGGGGCGACGAGCATGGCACCAATCACGACGGCCGCACCGTTGATCAGCAGCCCTAGCACGGCGATGATGGCTGCCAGCGCGATCAAGATATAAAAATCGATGGTTGGTCGCGCCCCACGTCGGATACGTACATAGACTTCCGTGCGTTCGGAAAGGTTGAGTCGTGGCAGGATGTTTTGCAGTTGGAAAGAAATTCGGCTGAAGAAATTGCTGACGCGACTTTTGGGTTGGCGTACGACGGCGACAGGGATTTTGCTTTCGCGCACGACGGCATCGGGGATATTGCCAAAAAGCACTCTGTCTATGGAGCTTTCTAGGCTGGCACCGATGATAACCAGATCGTAGCCACGCGCCGCTTCTTTGATGCCTTCGGTGATATTGGCCGCGACAATGAGTTCGGATTTAATACGGCCGTTGGCATCAATATAATCGAGTGTTTGTTTGAGGCGATGTTGTCCTAACGCTTTTTCATTTTCACCCAAAATTTCTTGCCCAATATAGAGTGCCGTGATTTCAACATCAGGTGTGAGGGGCAGCAAGACATCGAGTGCATACACTGAGTTGGGACCGCCAGACGTAGGTACAAGAATGCGTTTGATCTGATACCGATCTTCAGGTTGGTCACCATCCAGGCTAACTGCATCGCCACGAATAGCAACCACGCCGCAGGTTATATTGTTTAGATTGTGGTGAATCGGATCGCCAATGTCATCCAATAATAAATCGACATCGAATTTCTTTATGAGCGCGTTCAAACCCTTTTGGTAAGCGGTATCAGTGACAATGATGATGTATAGTTTGCATTGGTTGCTGCAATTTTCTTCAATTCGTTGGGCGGCTTTTTGTGCAATGGTGCGTTGTGTTGGCGTGTCTTCAGGAATGACAATGGCGACGATAACTTCGCCTTCATGTGCAAAGGCCAGTGAAATTGCAAGCTCCCATGAATTGGCTAATGGCTGGTCGGGTGCCAGCGCAATCATGGCGCTCCAGGCTGGTTTATCGGGCAAATGTCCTTCGATTAGTTGCATTGTGACTTTAGTATATAGTGAAATGTTGCAAGGTTGCAGAGTTGCAGGGTTAAAAGCTCTTTTGCAATGTGATTTACTTTGCCTCCATGCAACTTTGCCACTTTATTACCTTGTTTCACCAACCACTTGCTGAAAAAACAGCTTGCAGCGCTTCAGCACGTTCTTCCTCGGTCATAAGCCGTGGGCGTGAGAAATCTTCGATTAAACCTGTCCATAAATCCACATTAATCAATTGATTGTCGTAGAAAGTATAGGTATCGACAAATGTTTGGCGTGTGCCGAGCATATCCATCTGGTCAAAGAAGAGATTACCCAGCCCATAATGGATAAATCCATCTTTGTGGAAACTAAATCCTTGGGCGTGATGTCCCTGGCTGCCAGAAACGGCCGTTGCGCCTGCATCAATCAACGCCTTGAAATCAGATTCTTGTTTGGGTGTCGGTGGGTAATGATAAAATTCATAATATTGCTGTGTAGCAATCACTTGGAATCCAGCAGCGTTGAGTTGTGTGATTTGGTCTAAGTACGTTTGCCCACAAGGTGCTGAGCCTGGTATGTCAGCAGCCGCCCAGGCATAATTGGGGCCAACCGGATTACAACCGATAAAGGCGATTTTGTTGCCGTTATGCTGGAATGTAGCTGGTTTCTGTGCTTCTTCTAGGTTGTTGCCGCCGCCAAATGTGCGCATACCGGCTTGTTCATATAAGTTGATGCTGTAAGAAAAATTATCTGCACCCCAATCGTTCACATGATTGCCAGTCAATTCAACCACATCCGTTTGCAGGTCAGTTAGAAGTTCGAAATATTCAGGTTTAGAACAGAAGGTTGTGCCGCCGATTGGATTGGGATCGGGGCAATCAGGGGCGAAGGAGACCTCATTACTTATGTGGGTGATGTCAGCCTGGCGTAAAACAGGGCCAACATCAGAGGTGGGGCTGAGAATGCCATCGGTTTCCATTTGGGTGGCGGTGGCGCGCACAAGTGCTGTCACGCCGGTCATTGCAACGCGTGTCAATTTACCAGGATCACGATTGCTTTGCGGATATTGCCAGGCGCCGAAGAAATCCGCCAAAGCATTTTCTGATCCTTCTACAAACACAGGTACGACCAGCGGGTATCCTTCTTGGTCGAAAATAGCATCAATTGGGGCTGCACCATCCAGGCGCAGGACTTTCATGGCGGGGGTTAAACGATTGAAGGGGACGAGGCTGACAGACGGCCGTTGTCCCCATAATGCATTGACTAACGTGGCTTCATCGACTTGTGTCACAGATTCAGCGGGCGAACCCCAATGGGTGCCAATTGTGGCGGCTGCATTTTCTGTTAATACCAGCTTATTGCTAGCATTGTCGCCGCGCCAAATATCTTGTACGGCCTCTAAACTAATCTCATCTGCGATTGTCGCAAAAGGGGCGGTGACTGCGTATACCCAGGAAGCCAAGGGTGAGCCACCGCTCAAATTGAGTGTGATATCCGCTTCTTCGCCACCAAGATAAACTCATGGGGTCGTTCGGTTGTTAATTGTTGTGCGCGGTTACTTAAATCGAGAGGAACATCGGGATTGGCAGTGATGCGCAATTGGTGGGCGAATGCCTGGGTGGGGGCAACACCGGGTGTGGCCGAAGGTAGTTCGGTGGCGGTGGCAACGGCCGTATTTGTGGCTGTCGGTGTGATTAGTGGGTTTAGCGTGGGGGTTGGCACCAATGTCAATTGGGGTGGAACCGTTGCTCTCAGAGAATTCTCTGCTGCGTTTGCACTGTTAAATGCAGCAATAGTCGCTAATGCGTCCCCAACTGGATAGCCGTCTGGTGCCCGGGTAATAAATGGTGTTGGCGGGTTGGTGAGCCATTCTGGTGGGATGGTGGCGCGCGGGTCTTGGCCTATTTCTGCGATTTCAGCTGCCCCAGAACAACTTACCATAAACAAAATTAGAAAAATCATGTATAATGATTTCATTGAGTTTTATTCTCCAAATAAATAATGTATTTATTATGGTATGGTCTAATTTTCAATTGCGTTGTAAAAATTTAATCTGGGTCCAAAGCGTATAAGATAATTTGCAAAACTGCCTGACAACTGCTGCCCGATTATTTTCTTAAAGTCCAACTGAAGTTTGACTCAATACTTGCTAAAAAGGATCGAAAAATGACAGAAACGGCCGTTATTCCCGAAACTAAATCAAAAAGCAATGGGAAACCCGTTGTTGATATTCCGGATGAGAAAACTGAAGCGATTGATTTGTTTGATCCCAGCCTGTATATCAATCGCGAACTTAGTCATATCGAATTCAACCGACGGGTGCTTTTAGAATGTTATGCTGACCATCCTTTATTAGAACGTTTAAAATTTCTAGCCATATTCAGCTCCAACATGGACGAATTTTTTATGGTACGTGTGTCTGGCCTTAAACAACAGATGCTGTCTGGCATTACAAAGGGCAAAGCCGATGGCCTGACACCGCGTGAGCAATTGGTGGCAATCTATCGTGTTGTCACACAAATCTTTGCCGAAGCCAATCATATATGGCGCGATCAATTATACCCCCAGTTAGTCGCAGAAGGCATCCAGGTTCTTGCATATAAAAATTTGGGTAACCGCACACAACGTAAATTAAGCAGTTACTTTGAACGCGAAATATTCCCTGTGCTCACACCGCTTGCTTTTGATCCAAGTCGGCCGTTTCCACATATTTCCAATCTCAGCCTAAATCTAGCTGTTGTGATTCGCGATCCCGATACACAAAAAACCAATTTCGCCCGTGTGAAAGTACCCGCTAGTTTGCCGAGATTGGTGCCGCTGAAACCGCTTGCGCCAGATGAACTCTTGACACCAACTGAACAAAAATTTGTCTGGGTCGAAGAAGTGATCGCCGCAAATCTGGATCGCTTATTTCCCGGCATGGAAATTGTGGCCGCTTATCCTTTCCGTATTACGCGCAACACAGATATGGAAATTCAGGAAGAGGAGGCTGACGATTTATTGCTGACGATGGAAGAAAATTTACGGCAGCGTCATTTTGGTTCAGTTGTGCGTCTCGAAATTGATGATAAAACGCCGGAGGATATTCGCCAAACTCTGATAAATAACCTGGTCATTAGTCACTATGATGTATATACAACCGCAGGCCCATTGGGATTAAGTAGCCTTTGGGAATTGCACAAACTAGAACGCCCTGAATTGAAGGATTCGCATTTTAAGTCGGTGTTGCCTGATAACTTAACCCTTGAAGATAATATTTTTTCCGTTTTGCGTCAACGCGATATTTTTATCCACCGCCCCTTTAATACATTTAGCCCCATTATTGATATGGTTAAACGCGCAGCGGAAGATAAGGAAGTTTTGGCGATTAAAATGACGCTTTATCGGGTGGGACCTAATCCACCGATCGTGCATGCACTCATGAAGGCAAGGGAAAACGGGAAACAGGTAACGGTTTTGGTGGAGCTTAAGGCGCGTTTTGATGAGGAAAGCAATATTGAATGGGCGCGAGCTTTGGAACATGCCGGTGTACATGTTGTATATGGGTTGATTGGATTAAAAACCCACTGTAAGGTGCTGTTGATTGTGCGCCGTGAACGGGATGGGATCCGCCGTTATGTTCATCTTTCGACTGGTAATTATAATGCAATTACAGCCCGCATTTATACGGATATTGGCTTGATGAGCACGGATGAAGATTTGGGCGCAGATGCGTCGGAGTTGTTTAACTTTTTGACAGGCTACTCAAAGCAAATGGAATATCGTAAATTCTTGGTTGCACCTGTAAGTTTACGCAAAACCCTGTTAGAGCTTATCGAGCGTGAAATCGCACATGGTGAAAAAGGCCATATCATTGCCAAATCGAATTCGCTTGTTGACCCTGAGATAATCCGCGCTTTTTACCGTGCTTCACAGGCTGGCGTGAAAGTGGAGTTGATTATTCGGGGGATTTGTGCCTTGCGACCTGGTTTGCCAGGTGTAAGTGAGAATATTCGTGTGATTGGCCGTTTTCTGGAACATAGTCGCATTTATTATTTCCATAATTTGGGTGAAGATGTGATGTATACGGGCAGTGCAGATTTAATGCCCCGTAATATTGATCGCCGGGTCGAGGTTTGTTTCCCAATTGAGGATCCTGATCTGCGCCGTCAGATTGTCGATGATATTTTGATGGTGTATTTGCGGGATACAGAGAAGTCCTATGAGCTGCAGGGCGACGGCCGTTACATTCAATGTAGTACTTTTGTTGAAGATAGCGATGATTTATTTAGCAGCCAGAGCTGGTTCTTGGCGCAACATGCTAGCAAATCTGTTATACGCGAGGACATTGGTGGAGATTAGATCTATTGATTAGAAAGCGGATGCGCCCAAAATCACAGCTACAAACCAGAGGAAAAAATCATATTTCATCAGTTGGCTGAGGCGTTCTAACTGTGGACCGCTGCGTTGGTGGCTGACGTGGATGGCGATGTAAATAATGACCGGCACGACGCCTAGTAGAACGATGTAACCGTAAATTGGTTTGTAAATGGACAAAATATAAGGCAATAGCATGGTGATTAGGGTGGCAACCACCAAAATATAAAAGACAAAACGCGCCGCACGCCGACCCCAAACTGTTGAAATTGTACGCACGCTTTCTTTGAGATCACCTTCATAAT
>CAYGMR010000150.1:0-9956 GCA_964350725.1 uncultured Ardenticatenaceae bacterium
ACGGATTGACACAGATTTTCACGGATTGATTGTTGTGAAATTTCAGCTCTCTCTGTAAAAATTACGGAAATGAAGCGTCATTCCTACGCAAGCAGGAATCCACTTTGTACAGGATGGTGGATACCCGCCTTCGCGGGTATGACACCGGATAGTTACGTTTTGTTTTCCTTTTGTATCCTTTGTGCCTTTGCGGTAAGATTTCTGCTATGAAACGATCAGAAATTAACGCGATTATGCGCTCGGCAGACGCATTTATCCGGCAGCATGGCTTCTACTTACCACCATTTGCTTATTGGACACCAGAAATGTGGACGGCAAAAGGGAAAAGCGCAGCTGACATCATCAGTTCTAATTTAGGCTGGGACATTACAGATTTCGGTTTGGGCGAATATGATGCTAAAGGATTATTTTTGTTTACTCTCAGAAACGGCCGTCTTAGCAACCTACAAACCGGGCGCGGCAAGGTCTATGCTGAAAAGATCATGATTGTGGGCGTTGATCAGATCACACCATTGCATTTCCATTGGCTCAAAACCGAAGATATCATCAATCGTGGCGGCGGCGATTTGATTGTCAAGCTTTACAATGCCACCGAGGATGAAGACCTAGCAGACACAGAAGTCACGGTCATGATCGACGGCATCCAACATGTGGTACCAGCCGGAGGCACCATCACCCTCACGCCCGGCGAAAGCATTACACTTGAACCCTATTGTTATCATGCGTTTTGGGGCGCAAAAGAGACCGTCTTGGTCGGAGAAGTGTCGACGGTTAATGATGACAACACCGACAATCGTTTTTATGCGGAGATCGGCCGTTTCCCAGAAATAGAGGAAGATGAACCGCCGCTTTATTTATTAGTCGAGGATTACGCAAATTATGTTCAACTTTGATAAATGTGTTTGCGCCAACTTGGTTAAGAAGCGCTGTCGTTACAGCAAAAATCACCCCAATTAGCCCGATCCACGGCAGCCGGAAAATAAGATGTTCCCGTTTTCATTTCATACCTGTATCCATTGGCAACCCTATCGCGATAGTCTATAATCCTCAAATATCACAACTTAACCCCCCATTTCCCTTCTACAGAAATTGAGGAATCATAATGTTAGCTCGTAACTATTTGGAGGGCTAGAGCATGTTTAAGAGTTATATCAACAAAGAAGAAAGTGACGATGCCAAGCGTAAGCTGCCCAAGCTTATGGTCGAAGGTCTGTTATTAGGTGGCACGGGTATGGGTGTTTTGGCACTCATTTTCGAGATCGCGGCCGATGCATTTAGTGTCGCTGCCTATCAAACATTATTAGCGATTCATGGCGCAGAAGGTTATCACCAAATCGCCATCGGCGCTTTTATCGTACTTTCAATTCTATTGTTTTTGGGTATCGTACCCGCTTACAAAGCGGGGGCTTATCTACGCCCAAATGCCGGTGGTAGTGGTCCTTTAGTGGAAGCGATCGGCCCGCCAAAAATGCGCTGGTTGTCCTGGATAGGTACCAGTCTATTCTTCCTCGATGCCGTACTCACAATCATCATTAGCTCAATCTCTGCCTCTGATGTGACGATGCTTGTGCTGCCGGAATTAGCCCCCTACCGCATCATCTTGGCCGAATTATTTGCCTTCGCCATCATGGTGGCCCTTGTTTTATTAGGCCCCAAACGCGCCGTTCCGCTTTTCTTGATTGGCGGTGGCACCTTCACCATATTCACGATCTTGGCTTTGAGTGTTGTTGGCGGCACATCTATCATCAATCCACAATGGGCATTCTTGACTCCTGGAATCGTCGCACGCCTTATGGAAACGGGCGTAACCGAAAATGTTGTGCGTGCAGTTGGCGACGTACAGGCTATTGGTACAGTGCTCATATTCCAGTTATTTTTCCGCTCAATGTCTAGCGCCATGTTGGGCTTTTCCGGTTACGAAGTCATCCCAGCCAGCGGTAAACATGCAGCGCGTCCAAAATGGAAAGTCATCAACACAGCACTAACGCTTGCAGCCGTTTTTTTGATTGGGACCGGCATCGTGCAGCTTTTCGCGGCCAACCAATGGAAAATCCCAGCTACCGAAGGATACAGCACCCTTTTAATTGAATATGAAATCATGTCGGTGCAAACATTAGGGGAAGGTGTTGAACCGGACGATGTCAATGTGACGGATGCTGATTTAGAAGCAGCCGAAGTTATCTATGAGGAGCGTCTCGCTGAACACGCTTTTGAAGGCCCTGTCGGATCAGAAGAAACCCCTACCGAAGAATTTTACAGCGATTTACCTAAGGATGATGCTATCGAGTTAATTGCTAAGGATATCGCACTATCGAGCGCAATAACCTCATCAATTACCGGTACACCAGGTGAAACCTTTCTCTTTGTTGCCGGCACTTTGTTGGCCATTATTCTGTTGTTAGCGCAAGGAGGTGGCTATGTAGGCGGTGCGGCCGTTGCTGCCAATGCCGCTCGTTTGGGTCGCCTCCCTAAATTCTTTTTAGATGATCGTATCGGCATTGGTGTTATCTGGGGTGTATCAGCCATATTAATCCCCATCATTCGTGAGGTTGTCGTCGTCGAAGCCTATTATGCATTCGGTTTTGTCAGCGCTTTTTCAATAACCAGCACAACCGTCTATCTCGTTCGCAAAGACGTATTGCGCGATCGTGGTATTGAACCCGGCTCATCTGAAGCCAAATCACTACGATTCGCGGGTCTACGCGGCATGATCGCTGCCTATTTCATGATGATCGTCTTAGTCACCCAGAAAACCGATGCCCTGCCGGCGATCATCCTTTTCGGTGGTGCAATCACCTTATTCCAGATTTATTATGCCAACGGTGGCTTAAAACGGCAGAAAAAAGCGGTTTCACTCCCAGATGTTATGCCGGGTGCTGCGGCCCCAACCTTTGACCAAGGTATACAACGTGCCCATGATCAAGCGCGTCAACATGGCATCGCTGATGCAGTCGAGGATTTGATCGCCGATGGGGCTTTTGCTAAATTTAATGTGGGGCCAGAAAGAATAATCCTGCTGGTCTGTTACCTCTATAAACTTGATAACAATTTATTTGCTGACCATGGCGACCATCACGAACGCACAGAAGAACCCAGCATCGAGTTAGAAGCAACTTACCAAAAAGCATACCAACAACGTGACCAGATTTTGCGACGGGTCGAAGATTATTCTCACTTCGGCATATTTACGTTTATCAACAACTACCATATCAATTGGGTTGACGAAGAACACGGTCGTGATGCATCCGTTGTCCAAAGGGCAATGCTCGATATTCTGTTCCCGCTTACAGACCACGATGAAATTTGGGAAGAATTTTGTGCGTACAAACCCCAAGCACAGCCCGAACCCATCTGGCAGTTCAGTCGCCGGCGTTATGTGTGGGCAAAAGACCAATGGCCTAATCTCAGCGACCGCATTACCACGATCTGGACATTGCAGGATTTCGATTTGTTGCCACGCGATATTGATGTGAAAACGGTGATTTCTGTCGCCGACGGCCGTCGCCAAATGCACGTCAAAATTCCACCGCGAAAAGCTGTACCAATAACAATAGAAACCAACACAGATAATGAGGAGGAATAAGATATCAGTAGCCGCTATTTTCTTTATCCACTGTAGTCTCTTGCGGCAGCGTAAACTGTTCTACTAAATCAAGCACAATCTCACGCAAATCACCTCGGTTTGGTAATGAGCCCAACATACCATACATAGCCGCCGAGCGCTGCGGCAGCCCTGTGCCACCGCCAAACATAGACGATGCACGTGAGGTTAAACCGCTCACCCAGCTATCTGGTAATACTTTGGTCGCCGCCCTGGCGGCGGAGAGTGTCATGCGGTTTCCAAGCTTGCGTGCATTGAGTTTACGTGCAATTTGCACAGAATCGGCCAAATCCATGATGAAAGCGTCGGCGTTTGTGGTGTGCAAATGATTGATGGTTAAATGCAGGCTAGGCGGGAATTGTTGACGATCTAGCTGCCAGCCACGTAATCCCATCTCGTCGCCCACTTCATAGATATCAACATCATTGGAGCCAATCGACATCAAGCTGGCCGGGGGATCGCCCCAAACAAACAGCCCTTTGATGTTATCAATGGCAGTTTTTAGGCGAACGGCCGTTGCCATCACCTCTTGCGCCATTTCCACATAACCCTCTTCGCCCAAATAGTTCATAATTGCCCAGGCAGCCGCAATTGCGCCACCCGGTCGCGTGCCTGCCATTGTCGGTGACGCATAAATGCCGCCTGGCCAATCGATGTAGGCAAAGAGTTGATGGCGACGTAAAGCATTGTCCCGATACAAAACCACGGATGCACCTTTGGCCGCATAGCCATATTTATGCAAATCAGCCGACATGGATGTCACACCAGGCACACTGAAAGCAAACGGCGGAATCTCATAACCCGCTTTGCGTACAAAGGGCAGCATAAACCCGCCCACACAGGCATCGACATGACAGAGCAAATCATGTGCTTGGGCAACACGCGCTAAATCAGAAATAGGATCAACAACACCATGTGGGTATGAAGGTGCAGAACCAACCAGCATGATGGTATTGGCAGTGATAGCTTCGCGTACGGCCGTAACATCCGCCAGCATATCCACATCAACAGGTGTATGCACGATTTTCATATCAAAATAATGCGCCGCTTTTTCAAAAGCAGGATGACCGCTCATGGGCAAAATCACCTCTGGCATTTTTATCTCAGGACGATTGGCTCTGGCCCATTCACGCGCAGTCAACATCGCCATCAAAATGCTTTCGGTGCCGCCGGAAGTCATATTGCCGACGACGCTACCATTGCTGCCTAACAAGCTGGCGCTCATAGCAATCACTTCCGTCTCAAAACGGCGCAAGCTGGGAAAAGCAGTAGGATTCAGCCCATTCTCTGAAAAGAACATGTTGTACGCTTCTTTGAGCAAATCTCCTGCCTCGGACCCAGCATGAAAAACAAGCGAAAAGACACGGCCGTCACGCCAGTCGAGATCATCTTGCCGCCAAGCTTGCATGCGTGCTAATACATCTGCCTTAGAATTGCCTTTTGCAGGTAACGAAATGTGAGATTCCATGTGTTCTTCCTTCTCAAACGCAACATCTAATAATTTATTTCGTAGTGCGTATTAGGTAGACAGTACCTTATCCATTTGTGGCTGGCAAGAGCTGGCTGAAAGGGTTAAGATGACCATAATAAACGACGATTGAGGAACGATACTATGCCAACTGACGAGCGCCAAAATGAAATCGGCCGTACTTTCAAAACCCAGCTTATTATTCTGGGCGGCTTTGTGCTTTTCATCTGGCTTTTAGAAGCAGTTGATTGGGTTTTGGGCGGCCAAATGGACGCTTTGGGCATTCAGCCGCGCACAATGAGTGGTCTGCGCGGCATCTTGCTGGCGCCCGTGCTGCATGTTGGATTTGGGCATGTGGCTGCTAATACAGTCACCTTCATCGTTTTGGGTTGGTTTGTTATGCTGCGCGATTTGCGTACTTTCGTATCTGTTACCCTAATCGTGATTATTGTCGGTGGCCTGGGAACCTGGCTAATTGGCCCAACTAATTCTGTACATTTAGGCGCAAGTGGACTCGTGTTTGGTTATTTTGGTTATTTATTGATGCGTGGCTATTTTGAGCGCAGTTGGAATGCGGTAGCGTGGTCGTTAATTGTAGCGGTTTTATACGGCGGCTTAATTTTTGGCATCGTGCCAGGGGAAATTGGCATTTCGTGGCAGATGCATTTGTTTGGCTTTGTTGGTGGCGGGTTGGCGGCTTATTGGTTGGCAAAACCAACATCAAAAATTGTGCGCGGATAAACGCGGACAAAAAAGAATACAAACAAAAGATTTATTAAAACCCTTTTCGTCGATGTGTATGAAGTTATCAGCCATGAATCTTTATCAACAAACTTTTGTCGATGGTTTTGCTATAGTGGCTAGATTGCAGTGGAGCGTTCATATTGCCTTTGGCCAATCTTAGCCAAGACGATGCTAAGCAGGTAAAGAACCAACAAAGGGGCCATCGTTAGTAACATCGTGATGGGGTCGATGGAGGGTGTAATCATGGCAGCTAAGACAGCCACACCAACGATGGCAAAACGCCATTGAGAACGCAGCCATTCTGCGGTGATCACACCCACACGCGCGACAAAATAAACGACAATCGGCAGTTCAAAAGCCACGCCCATCCAAAACAACATCCGTGTGACAAAACTAATATATTCCTGTCCGGTCCAATCTGTTTTGAAAATTTGGGGCATGAAGTTGGCCAAGAAAAATATCGCAGCTGGCGCTAAAACAAACCAGGCAAAAGCAATGCCAAGCAAAAACAAAAATACCGCACTAGGGATAAAAATATAAACATACTTTTTTTCTTGTGTGGTAAGGCCAGGGGAAATAAACAACCAAAATTGATATAGGATTATGGGCATCGCAATAATGGCCCCTGACAGTAAAGCAACCTTGAAAAAGGTCTCTATCCCTTCTGTCGGACGCAAGGTTTGTAAGGTTGCATTACCAATAACACTGGCATTATACGGCCGCATCAAAAAATTCAGGATTTGTTCGGCAAAAATGAAGCTGAAGACTGTCGCTGCCAATAAAGCAACGGCCGCCCACGTCAAACGCACACGCAAATCGTTGAGATGTTCTAATATCGATTGGCCGGGGCCAAGTCCTGAGGCTTCTTCCATGAGCTAACTAATCCGGATCATCCGCGATTTCGATGCGTTTAGGCAAGGATAAAGAGGGGGGTGGGTCTTCTGCAGCTGCGAGTTGCTTCTCTTGGGCGGGTTTTGGTGCGGCTTGTTTTGGGGTATGACGGCCGTTCATGCCTGGCGGCGCGATACTGTTCTCAATTTCTTTGCGGGTATCCTTCAAAAGTTGTTTGGGTGCATCTACGGCCTGCTGCGTTTCAGCCATCGTTTTCTTAGCAACAGAAGTGAACTCGCTTTTCAATTCATCTAATTGCTGCCGCAAATCTTGCACATCTTTCCATGCATTCTTAAGTTCACCAGACTCATCCGCCGCGCTAATTTCAGCATTAAATTGACGCACAAACCCCTGCGAAATAGCGCGCATTTGGGCAGTCGTTTTGCCCAACCAACGCGCAGTCTGTCCAATCCGCTCCGGCCCCATCACAATACCAGCAATAATCAATACTAGTATAAGTTCAGGCAAACCAATACCAAAGAAACTATCCATTTAATTCTCACTAACAAACGTTAGACAACATTCACCAAACCTACAACAAAATCTTTGTGGATCAAGAGGTTTCTTCGCTTTTTTCTTCTATTTCGACACTATCATCTTTACTATTCTCTTGTAAACCATCGCGGAAAGCGGTGATCCCTTTGCCTAATTCACTGCCAATTTTACTGATACGGCCGACACCAAAAACTAACAAAACAACAACTAAAATCAGAATCAATTCCGGCCAACCTAAGCCACCAATCATGATATTTCTCCTACTTTGGGCTACCTTTTAACGTTCTTAGTATAGGTATATTATTCTTTAAATTCATAAGGCTTTCAAATCGTCCTTATTTCACTGTCATGCCTGCCTTCGCAGGTATCCATTTACACAAATAGTTAAGATTGGTTCCCGGTTGCGTCAGATACGCAAATTTCCGAAAACTGTGTAATGAGCCATAGTCAAATTTTCATTGCAATTATACCAGATAATCACTAACTTCCAGGTAAGTTCTTACTCACTTTTCTTTGCACTGGTGCATACCCGCTGATACCTAGGTCTCACTCTCTGGGCAAGCCACCGTTACATCACGAAATAGCATGTACCAGTTTTCTAAAGTCAAGTAACGGTCGCGAGGTTCATCAATGCGGCCAATTTCGACCTCGTAAACAGTCTCGCTAATGCCATAACTATTTACATGTTGATACAGCGAAAGTTCTGGCAGGTCATCATTGTAGAGGCGCTGGAAAGTGTCATAAAACGGTTTGCGCTCTACTTCCGGCCACAGTTTACGGCCGTCTTCTAAAGCCTCACTGGCACGCCGTCGGTTCCAACCTGCATAATTCTGACCACGAATAATCGCTTCCTGACTCCAAAAATCATAGAGGTCTGGATCCCCAGGCGGGAAAACATCAACCAAAGCCACATCAAAAGCGCGTGCAGCCAACGCCTGTTGAAATTCTGTCCAGTCAGCCATCAAGGTCAATTCAACCCCAGCCCCAACAGCTTCCCATTGATCCGCAATAGCATCCGCCAGGGTTCGGTTTGTGGGCGTGTCCCAAGCCAGCAAACGCACACTTAAGGGCTCACCTTCACGCATACGTGTGGTCTGGCCTGCATCTACAAGCCATCCACTATTCGTTAACGTTTCGGATGCAGTCACCGGTGCGTAACTGTAGTCTGTAAGTAAATGGGGGCTGTATGCCCAAGAGGAAGGTAGATAGGGGCCATTATGCAAAACAGCTTGTCCATTGAGCACGCTATCAACCAGTTGTTGTTGGTCTAAAGCATAAGCCATCGCCTTACGCACATCGGTCATACGTACGGCCGTTGCGCCAGAATCCGTCAAATTAAATAACAACGAGGTATAACGTGGCGCTGTATTTGTAAACAAACGAATATCGCTGTTTTGAATTGCTTGTGGCAGCATGGATGGGGAAATATGATTGATAGCTTGAATTTCACCATCTGCATAGGCTTGGAGTACGGCCGTTTCGTCAGCAAAAAATTTATATTCGATGTTGCTGATTTGGGTGCCTTGCAGCCAATAATCTGGACTTGGTGTCAACGCTAACGCACGGCTGCTATCCCAATCTTGCCCCGCGGCAACAATAAAAGGGCCAGTGCCGATTGGTTCACGGTTAAAATCCATTGTTGTCAATTCTGCGGCGGTGATCCCTTCCAAAAGATGCGCGGGCATAATGCCGCGTGACACTGACTCCAAAAATGGCGCATACGGTTCAACCAGTTCAAATTCAATGACGCTGTCAGAGATGGGGCGAATTTTTACTGTCTCCCAAAAACGTTGTAGACCAACATTGCCGGGAAACGTGGGGTCTTGCAAAAGCGCATAGGTTGCAGCGACATCTTCAGTCGTAACAGGCTCACCATCTTGCCAACTGATGTCATCACGCAAAGTGAAGGTGATGAAACGGCCGTCTTCACTTACTTCCCACGATTGTGCCAATGCGGGTACAAAGGAACCCTCTTCATAGCGTGTTAAGCCATCAAAAATGAGGCTACTTAATTCACGATCAACGGGATTGGGATCACTGAGGAGCGGATTTAGGTATTGGGGTGCGCCAACGATGCCTTCTGAGAACACCCCCCCTGAAGCAGGTACGCGCACAGTACACAACCCGGCGCTTTGTACCTGGATGGATAAAAGGGAAACAACCAGGACAAATCCGAGAAAAGCAAAAAGAATTTGCCAACGGATGCTGGGCTTCATAAAAGGATCCCTGACTTCAACAAATCAGGAAGAAGACACAAAACCTAAGCCGTCTGTCCCCAAGCTAAAAAGGCTAAAACGGTGTTGGCAAAAAACAACACTGCAACGAGGATAGTCAGACGATGCAAGGTCGCCTCAACACCACGCCGGGTGCGGAAGCTGCCGCTGGCATCGCCGCCACCACCAAAGAAACCGCCCAAATCAGAGCCTTTGGTCTGCACTAAAACGAGGATGGTTAATACAACTGCTAAAATAATTTCGATAATACTTAAATAAGGAGCCATTGGCTGAAGATTCATGTTAGTACCTTTGTTATATTTTTAGAAATGGTATTTGTGGAAGACAACGGCCGTTGCCTCCCACAAATCCAGCATTATAACAGGGTCATAACTGCCCGTCGAATGAATTGTTCAAGCCCTAAGAATCAAATCTTTTACGCTTCACCTTCGACTTCAAACTCACCCGTTGGTAAACCTGCCTCACGCCGGATAAGATATTCCAATTCGTCTTGCATTTCAGGGTTTTCCAACAAGAATATTTT
>CAYGMR010000150.1:9966-11219 GCA_964350725.1 uncultured Ardenticatenaceae bacterium
GTTTTCACGCCCTTGACCCAATAAAGTTTCACCATAACGGAAGTAAGCACCCCGTTTGTCTACAAAGCCATAGGCAACCGACAAATCCAATACATCACCCGTGACAGAAATACCCTGATTGTACATGATGTCAAACTCGGCCTCTGTGAACGGCGGGGCGACCTTGTTCTTTTTAACTTTGACACGCGTGCGATTACCGATAATTTCGCCACCTGATTTTAAGGCTTGAATACGGCGGATGTCGAGACGCACGGAAGCATAGAATTTCAACGCATTGCCACCGCTGGTGACTTCAGGATTGCCAAACATGACGCCAATTTTCATGCGCAATTGATTGGTAAAAATCACAACTGTATTCGTCTGCTTGATGATACCCGACAATTTACGTAAGGCTTGTGACATCAAGCGTGCTTGCAAACCAACATGCGTATCACCCATCTCACCTTCAATCTCAGCACGTGGTACGAGAGCGGCCACGGAGTCAATCACAACGATATCCATCGTGCCAGAGCGGATTAATGTATCGGCGATTTCTAGCGCTTGTTCACCAGTGTCGGGCTGCGAAACGTACAGGTTTTCGATGTCGACACCACAACGCGAAGCATAAAGCGGATCGAGCGCATGTTCCATATCAATGAAGGCACACAAGCCACCGCGCTTTTGGGCTTCGGCAATGATGTGCTGACAGACAGTTGTCTTGCCAGACGATTCCGGGCCATAAATTTCAACCACACGTCCACGCGGCACACCGCCCACACCGAGGGCAATGTCGAGGGATAATGATCCGGTCGGGATGGTTTCGACTTCCATGTGTTGGGCTTCACCCAAACGCATAATCGTACCTTCGCCGTATTTTTTGGTAATGCTGTCGATTGTTTTCTCTAATTGAACGTCACGGCCGCTGCCATTGGATGCCATTTTGAACTCCTTTTTGTGTTGACGCGGCAAAGCAAAACGGTGGTAGAAACGGCCGTTTACCAACTTGCTGCGTACATAAAAATCAATTTGGGATATGAGAATTTGTGAGGGAGCGCATGCGTCAATTAAAGGCAAAACCACTCAAACACAAAGAAAGTTTAGCACAAACGTTCGCCCATGTCAAGACCAACTTTCTATTTATGAACAAGTGTTCAATTCATTACTTTTGGCTTCCTGCCCCATGATTGAAAAAAGTCAGTTTATACTTCCTGGCTCGGCTTAACAAGTCGCAAAAGAGCAGGGATTTCACGGCCACCCAATATAAAGTCAAGGGC
>CAYGMR010000151.1:0-3185 GCA_964350725.1 uncultured Ardenticatenaceae bacterium
GAACCGGCAATGTAGCTAAATCCCTCTTGCATCAGACTAATGCCTGGGCTACTAGATGAGGTCATTACTTTTGCACCTGCAGCGGCCGCACCATAAACCATATTGATGGCTGCGACTTCGCTTTCGGCTTGTAAAAACACACGATCTAGTTCGATCATGCGTGTGGACATATGCTCTAGCAATTCAGTTTGGGGAGTGATTGGGTAGCCGAAATATGCCTCGCAGCCAGCGCGCACAGCGGCTTCAGCAAAGGCAACGTTACCTTTTAAGAGTTGTAACCCTTCATCATGTTGTGTCATCTCAAACAACTCCCATTGCCAGGCGACTAGCGGGTTGCTGCTGTCGCACAGGTAGATCACGATAAACGACAATACATGCGTCAGGGCAGACGGCCGCACACAATGCACAACCCGTACAGTTATGATCTGGATCGTTCAGTTGTGCGGGTCGATACCCTTTCGCATTTAGATGATTTGCAAGGCTGATAACTTGCGGCGGACAGGCTGTGCGACATAATTCACAACCTTTGCAACGTTCACTATTGATTACAATGCGTCCACTTGCCATTAGCGGTTCCTCCATTTTTGGGCTCCGATTGGAAATTGATTTATTTAGTTTTAGTTGCAATCGGTAGCCTTTTGCGTATGAGATTATTAACGGGAATTAGGATAGCTCACTATGAATTATGCCATGATCTTGGCCCATTTTCCTAGTGACATAGATCAGATCCTTAGATGAGGAATGTCACTGTTTGTGGCGATATGGTGAATAAAACGTATTAAATATATAGGAAAAGTGAATAATATAAACCATTATTACGTAGTGTGTAGAGCGTGATTTTCTGTGAACTATGTACTACATTTGCCAGTGTTGTGTATTGGTATGGTTTGTTATAATTGCACGAAAATATGCTGGGGAAGCCAATAAGGATTAATCTATTGGAAGCTAAAAACGTATTATTGGGGTTGGGGACAAATTTAGGTGACCGGTGTGCAAATTTACGACAGGCGATTTTGAATATGGAGGCGAATGTGGTTGTAACGGCCGTTTCTCCCATTTATGAAACTGCGCCTTGGGGAGCGTTGGATCAACCTGATTTCTATAATATATGTGTGGCGGGGTCCACAAATTTGTCACCGCTGGCCTTGTTGCATTTTGTGAAAAATATTGAAGTAGAACTTGGTCGTGTTCCTTCCTACCATTGGGGACCACGCCTGATTGACATTGATATTTTGTTTTATGAGGGTGTTGTTTTGCGGAGTGAACAGCTAAACATTCCGCATGTTGGTGTGGTTGATCGTGCTTTTGTTCTGCTGCCGCTGGCGGATATTGCGCCTGATTGGATGCATCCACAATTGAGGAAAAGTGTGTTGGAATTGGCAACGGCCGTTGACTCCACAAAAGTCAAAAAACTAACAACCGCGCTCTTCCAAGAAATTCCCCAATGAAAAAATCAGCAGTGATTGTCGGGGGTGGACCAGCTGGACTCATGGCCGCAGAAGTGCTAAGTCAAAAAGGCATCCAGGTTGATGTGTATGATGCGATGCCTTCAGTTGGTCGCAAATTTTTAATTGCTGGTCGCGGCGGTCTTAATTTGACGCATTCCGAACCACTCGATCTGTTTCTGGGGCGCTATGGTTCCCGGCGTGAAAACATCGCACCTCTGTTAGATATTTTTGATTCACAAGCTGTTCGAGATTGGGTGCATGAACTGGGTTCTGAAACCTTTGTTGGCACATCGGGGCGGGTGTTCCCGGTGGAAATGAAAGCCGCGCCCTTGCTGCGTGCCTGGTTGCAACGCTTAGAGGCAGCGGGTGTGCGATTCCATTTGCGGCATCGATGGCTGGGTTGGGATGGAGATGGCGGGCTGCGTTTTGAGACGCCGGACGGTGAGCGAGTGATAACGGCCGTTTCAACAGCACGCAGTGCAGGCGTTGCCACCTTATTAGCCCTGGGCGGTGGCAGTTGGTCTAAACTAGGCTCGGATGGCGCCTGGGTTCCTCTTTTGGCACAAAAGGGAGTTGAAATAGCCCCCTTGTTACCTGTAAATTGTGGTTTTGATGTTAGTTGGAGCGAGCATTTTAAAAATCGATTCGCTGGATCGCCACTGAAGTCAGTTGTATTAACTTTTTCGGATTCACAAGGAAATGAATTCTCGCGGCAGGGCGAATTTGTCATTACTGAAAGTGGTGTCGAAGGTAGCTTGATTTATGGGGCATCGACATTGATACGTGATGAAATTGCTGCCAAAGGCAAAGCAGTCATCAAACTTGATCTACTGCCCAACAGGACACATAGTTATCTTGTTGAGAGACTTTCATTGCCGCGTGGTTCGCGTTCGATGTCGAACCATTTACGCAGCCGCGTCAATCTGAAAGGAGTGAAAGTTGGTTTGCTACATGAATTTGTCGCAGCGGCTGATTTCGGTGATGCGCAGAAACTGGCAGCCGCGATTAAAGCACTGCCCGTGCCACTGCTTAGACCACGCCCTTTGGATGAAGCCATCAGCAGTGCTGGTGGTGTGACCTTTACAGAACTCAACGGCCGTTTGATGTTGCACAAGATGTCAGGTGTGTTTTGTGCCGGCGAAATGTTGGATTGGGAAGCACCGACCGGGGGTTATTTGTTGACGGCTTGTTTTGCTAGTGGGCGTGTTGCGGGGCTAGGGATGGCGGAGTGGCTTGAACAGGCAAACTAGTAGATAAATCTGCATCTACAAAAACAAAGCCGACCTTCGTCGGCTAACTTTAAGTCCGCGAAGGTGAACTTTGTTTTTGTTGCCCGTGAATTTGTTCGCCGGGTTTTGATGTCCTTATTGGCTGACATATAATCCAATCTCTATGGAGATGTTGGCTGTATGACGAACATAAAGCGCTATTTGCCTTTGCTGATCTTTGCAGCGGGGTTAGCAACGGCCGTATTCCTCCTTAGCCCCACACAACCGCCCACACCTCAAATTGCTGCTTTCTTGCTGATTGCAATCTGGCCAACTTTCGCCTGGATGTTTTGGACACGCGGAACGCCTTTGACACGCTTCTTAACCGCCGCCGCCGTCGCATTATTGCTGACCCTCTTGCTGGTTTTATTGTTTAGTTATCTGCCAGGAGCGGTGCCGCGCTCTGGACTTCTATTTTTGCAAATTAGCCTGATTGGTCTGCCTTGTATTGCCGCATTCATTAAAAAAC
>CAYGMR010000151.1:3195-3641 GCA_964350725.1 uncultured Ardenticatenaceae bacterium
TTCTTGGCCGCTGCTCTTACTAATTTTGCTGTTGTTGCTAACGCGCTTGCCGTATTTGGGTTATAGTGAATTTCAAGGGGATGAAGGGGTTGTGATGCTGCGCGCTGCTGCCATTTTGGATGGCGATGTGGGCGAATTGTTCATTCACCAAAAAGGCCCCGTTGAAATCATTCTGCCCATGACATTTTGGCAAATGGCTGCTGCGCTTAACGAATACTGGGCACGCTCCCTGTTTGCCTGGGCCAATATGCTGGCGGTTTTGGCGATTTATGTGTTGGCGCAGTTGTGGGCCGGTAAACGGGCTGCTTTTCTGGCTGGGATTTTCTTTGTTTTGGTTGGTTTTGCGCTTGCATTCGGCCGTATTGTGCAATATCAGAGTTTTGTGGTTTTATGGAGTACGCTGGCTTTAATTCATGCGACCCGGTATCGTGACATTGGCCAACTGT
>CAYGMR010000151.1:3651-11206 GCA_964350725.1 uncultured Ardenticatenaceae bacterium
GGTGGTTTGTTGGCTCACTATGATGCTATCTTGATTTTGCCCGCGCTTATCTGGTTGGTTGGTACGCGTTGGTGGCGCAGGCGACAAATTTCTTGGCTTGCGGGGGGAACGGCCGTATTAATTGGAACACTCTTACTCGCAATTTTTTACATCCCCTTCGTCACCAGCCAATCCTTTGCAGGTACGGCCCAATATTTGCTGCAAGGCCGCCTGGGTGTGGATGAGAGCCGTGCTATTTTCAGTTGGAGCGGGGCTGATATTTGGCGCATGGTCACCTTTTACAACAGCACGTACTTTATCATTGCATTGCTGCTGCTGCTTGCCGGGGGAATTTTTCATGCCATGCGCCAACATTGCTATGGCGCTGCGCTTTTATATTTTGGTACACCGCTGCTGTTTTATATGTTTGTAGTGGCTGATCCGCGCACACATGTATATACATTTTTCCCTGGCGGCGTGATTTTGGCAGCGATTGGGGCTGAGGCGATTAGCAACGGACTTCAAAAACGTTCGCAGGCTCTTTATCGAATTGCGGGGATAACCTTGGGCTTTATATTGATCGCACAGGGACTGTATCTATACTTGATGTTTATCGATCATACGCCTGAACGTCAACGCACTTGGGCCGAAAACAGACCGCCTGGTTTTTGGGTGAGTTGGGATGAGCCACCTACTTATGGTTTGTTTGGTTTTCCGCATCAAGTTGGCTGGCGGTTGATTGATGATTTGATTACGCCTGATGATTTGCCTTATGGCAGCAATGAGGAAGAAGAAATTACGCATTGGTATATGGCGCATAACCCCCGGTCTTATTGTGGTGACATCAATTCGTTTGTGTTGGTGCAACAGCCGTGGGATGCTGTGCTATTTGATACCGAGCAGGTTGGGGGGATGTTTATACAAGATGAGGTTTGGGTCAACGGCCGTTTATCTCCCACAATACAAACCCTTATCAATCAACCACCAGAAAAGATAACCACCCACCATGCAAGCAACAATCAACTATGGCGCAGCCCCCAAGAACTGCTGGCCCCCATTGAAATTGGATCAAATCCTGTGGACAAAACCTTAGGCAATGGCCAAGTTCAATTGCTCGGTTATGATTTAAGCCGTAATCAAACGAATGCCGGTGAGGAGATGACTGTGACATTATATTGGCAAGCAATGCGGCCATTTGACCAAAATTACCAAGTCTTTGTGCACCTTCTTGATACCGAACTACGTGCACAGCATGATGGTGCACCACAATGTGATTTTAATCCTACAACCCATTGGGAACCTGGCGAAATTATCGCCGATACCCATAGGCTTGTGTTGCCAACTGATGTTAGCTTTAATAATCTCACCTTGCATGTCGGCATGTATAACTTAATTACGCAAGATCGTTTACTCCTTGATGATAGTTCAAGCGACAGCATCATTTTAGATATGACACCTGATTGATAATCCAGTATGAAGTTGGTGGAATGTGACAGCCATATCTGCAATTTTTCTGCATACACCTAAGCTATACGGTTTTCCAGTAGTCAACCTGTCATTCCTGCCTACGCAGGAATAACAACGAAAACAGGACTGCTGAAAAGCCCGGAACTAAGCTAAATTTGATTGTTTTCTGCAATCAATTCATGTTACAATCATGCATTACTTATGAACGAAAATCAGATTGACCAAAGCTTTGAAGAAGCGATGAAAGAACTCGAAGCCACAGTTGCGAAATTAGAAGCTGGCGATCTCACTCTCGAAGAGTCGTTGGCACTTTATGAACGTGGTCAAAAACTAGCTGCATTTTGTACTCAAAAGCTTGACAATGCTACATTGCGTGTCGAACAGCTTACCAGCGACGGCGAAATCATTACTCTTGATCCATCAGCAATAAATTGAAATCTGCCCAAAAATTACGCAACTCGGTTGACAAAATATCCCCAAACCGTTAACCTCATACAACGATTTTACCCATTTAAAAAATACGAGGACGAACCTTGTTTAAAAGCATACGTGATTCACTTAGCAAGACACGCCAATCCGTGTTCGGGCAAATCGCCCATGTATTGGGCGCTGGCGATATAACCGAAGAAACCTGGGAAGATTTAGAAGCCCTGTTAATCCAAGCCGATGTGGGCGTTCCTACAACGCTTGCCTTAGTAGACACTTTACGTGAGCGGGTCACGAAAGAGGGTCTTTATACGGCCGATCAATTAACGAACGCCCTCAGAGAAGAACTTAGAGCCATGTTAGTCGAGCCAGAAGGTTTTCCACTGGAGGAAAAACGTCTCCTGACAGTTGTTATGGTTGTGGGCGTGAATGGATCTGGTAAAACGACCAGCATCGGCAAGATGGCACTCTATTACAAAAATAAAGGCTACAAACCGGTTATGGTAGCGGGTGATACCTTCCGGGCTGCAGCGATAGATCAATTGACCATTTGGAGCGATCGTGCTGATGTCCCCATTATTTCTGGGCAGCCCGGTGGCGACCCCGCCGCAATTGCTTACGATGGCATCCGCGCAACACGCGCCCGTGGTAATGATTTGCTTTTTATTGATACTGCCGGTCGTTTACATACGAAATACAATTTAATGAAGGAACTTGAAAAAGTATATGGTGTTTGTAAAAAGAGCGTCCATCAAGCTCCACATGAAGTTTTATTAGTTTTAGATGCGCCGACAGGTCAAAATGCGCTTTTGCAAGCTGAGAAATTCAAAGAATCGGTGGGTGTGACCGGTGTGGTTTTAACTAAGCTGGACAGCACCGCCAAAGGCGGGATGGTTTTTGCCATTTATCGTGAATTAGGCGTCCCGGTACGCTTTATTGGCACCGGTGAACGGCTCCAAGACCTGGCACCCTTTGATGCCGATCAGTTTGTTGATGGGTTATTTGGGTAAATGTGGCAAGGTTGCAAAGTGGCAATATAAGCAGTACGCTTTCCTGCACCCCTTATAAAGGAATATCATGGAAGAAATAATCACAAAACTACAACAACTCCAAGAAACGATTGATCATTTGCGGAGGCGGCTTTGACGTAGATGCGAAAAGTGAACGCCTAACCCGGCTGGAACAGTTAGCGGCCGTTCCTGGCTTTTGGGATGACGCGGCTAAAGCGCAAGCGACAATGCGTGACATCACAAAGTTACGTAATCAGGTGAGCGTCTGGCAGCGACTCAGTCGCCATTTGGCTGATACCTTAGAATTGGCTGAAATGGAGGACGAAGAGCTGCGTGCGGGATTAGAACAGGATCTCGCCAAGCTTGAAGCTGAAATTGCTGAACTTGAGTTCCAGACACTCTTTAGCGGCCCACATGATGATGAAAACGCAATTTTAGCGATTCATGCTGGAGCGGGAGGCACCGAAGCCCAAGACTGGGCTGATATGTTGCTGCGCATGTATTTGCGCTGGGCAAACAGCCATGATTTCAAGGCAGATATTATCGATCAAAGTTCTGGCGATGAGGCTGGTATCAAGAGTGTGATGCTTTCGATTGAAGGGGATTATGTATACGGCCGTTTGCAATCAGAACGTGGTGTGCATCGCCTTGTACGCATTTCGCCTTATGATTCATCCAGCCGTCGCCATACCTCATTTGCCAAAGTAGAACTGTGGCCTGATATTGCTGACGAAATCGAAATCGAAATTGACGATAAGGATTTGCGAATCGATCGTTTTCGCGCCAGTGGTGCTGGCGGTCAGCATGTGCAAAAGAACGAAACCGCCATTCGCATCACCCATTTCCCCTCCGGGATTGTGGTTTCTTGCCAAAACCAGCGCTCGCTCACACAAAATATGCAAATGGCCATGAATATCCTTAAGACACAGCTATTTGAGCTTGAACGCCTAAAACAGGAAGCGGAACTATCCGAACTCAAGGGTGAAGATGTCGATGCAGGTTGGGGCAGCCAAATTCGTTCTTACGTGCTGCATCCCTATAAAATGGTCAAAGATTTGCGTACAAATTATGAGACAGGCAACCCGCAGGCGGTGTTAGACGGCCGTTTAGACGAGTTTATGGAAGCCTATTTAAAAGCGCAAGTGGGCGAAAATTAATGTTCAGCTTAGGTTGCACAAAACAAATACTTGTGTATCATTGTTGTTTTGCAAATTCTTACTTGTTTTTTACATAAAAGGTTTGACATATTGACGATTGCCAATATAATCAAGGGCAATGAAAAGCATTATTGTGGGAATGAGAGCGTTGGCGTTTTGCCAAACGCTCTTTTGTGTGTATATATGCAAATTTACAGATGCAGCCTTACACACATAAAATAATGCATATTAATAGATTTTTCCTCATCAGCTACAAATTTCAATAGGGTCGGAGCTTTTGACTATTTGGGAGGTCAACTAGGTGGAAAGTACAGATTTCCGTTCGTTACGTATCAGTTTAGCATCCCCGGATCAAATTCGTTCTTGGTCATATGGTGAAGTTACCAAGCCAGAGACGATTAACTATCGTCGTTTGCGGCCAGAAAAAGATGGCTTATTTTGCGAAGCTATTTTTGGCCCCACGCGGGACTGGCAATGTTACTGTGGTAAATATAAAAATATCCGCTATCGCGGCATCGTATGTGATAAATGTGGTGTCGAGATTACGCGATCCTCTGTGCGCCGAGAGCGTCTCGGCCATATCGAACTAGCAGCTCCGGTTGCCCATGTTTGGTATACGCGCCGTGTGCCCAGTTATATGGGCCTTTTGCTCAATATTTCGCGGCGTAATTTAGACCGTGTGCTCTATTTTGCACAATATGTCGTGACACATGTTGATGAAGATGCACGCGATCGAGCTATTAAGCGGCTTGAGCAAGAGGTGGAAGAAGCTGAATTACAAATGGAGGTTAAACTCCAGGAAGAGATTAGCACAACCACAGCTGATGCTGCGATGAAACAAGCAGAGTTTGAAGATGAGCTTGAAGAATTATTTGATACCTTTGATGATCGTTTGTCTGCTGCTACAGATGAAGTTGTGCAGGAAGCCAAGGCGATGGAACAACGGTTGGATAATTTGAAAGGTACGGCCGTTACTGATGATATTCTGCTCGGTGGCGAAGTTGTTGTATCCAGTGGTGAAAAAGTTGGTCGTGAACATGCTGTTTTAGTCCAAGAGATCAAGTCTGAACGTTTAAACCACGTACAAAAAGACCAAGAAGAAGACCAGCAATCACGAGCGGCTGCGATTCAGCGTGAAATTGCCGAATTACAATCAGAAATTGATACAGTTGGCGATGAACATCGTGAAAATATGGAACAAAACTTGGTTCGTTTGCGCCAACAAGCCCAATCCAGCCGGGATCAACTGTCCAGCATGGCAGTGATGCAGTTCCTCAATGAAAATGAATTCCGTGAACTCAAAAGCAAATTTGGTAACGTCTTCCGTGCTGGCATGGGTGCCGAGGCATTTTTCGACATCCTGAAAGGTATGGATTTGGATCAACTCGCCCGTGATTTATGGCGTGAAGTGCGTACAACCCGCTCCAAACAAGCTGCCAAACGTGCAACAAAACGTTTGCAAGTTGTTGAAGCCTTGCGTACTAGCGGCAATCGTCCCGAATGGATGATTCTGACCGTTTTGCCCGTGATTCCTCCCGATTTGCGCCCAATGGTGCAGTTGGATGGTGGTCGCTTTGCAACGTCTGACCTCAACGATCTTTATCGCCGCGTGATCAACCGTAATAATCGCCTGAAACGTCTTTTGGAACTCGGCGCACCGGATGTCATCGTGCGTAATGAAAAACGTATGTTGCAGGAAGCGGTTGACAGCTTGATCGATAACAGCCAGCGCGGTAAAGCGTTGAGCCGACGTGGTCGCCGTGAGCTTAAATCCTTATCTGATATGCTCAAAGGTAAAAAAGGACGTTTCCGCCGCAATTTGCTTGGTAAACGTGTTGATTATTCCGGCCGTTCAGTGATTGTTGTCGGTCCTAAATTGAAAATGGGTGAATGTGGTTTACCCAAGATCATGGCTTTGGAATTATTCCGGCCCTTTGTTATTAGTAAACTGATTCATTATGGGTATGCTAGCAATGTCAAAGGTGCTAAACGTTTCATTGAACGTCAACCGCCTGAGGTCTGGGAAGTATTGGAAGAGGTAATCCAGGGACGGCCGATCCTCTTAAACCGTGCGCCTACGTTGCATCGCCTGGGCATTCAAGCTTTTATGCCGAAATTAGTCGAAGGCAAAGCTATCCATTTACATCCGCTGGTCTGCGCGGCTTTTAATGCTGACTTTGATGGCGATCAGATGGCTGTGCATGTGCCCCTTTCGCAAAAAGCTGTGCATGAGGCCAAGACTTTGATGTTGGCAAGTCGCAACTTACTTAAGCCTTCTGATGGCCAGCCCATTGTAGGCCCATCTAAAGATATGGTTTTGGGTGTCTATTACATTACACTCATGCGCGACGGCCGTTTTGGTGAAGGTCAAGTCTACAGCAATTTGGACGAAGTTCTTTTGGCCTATAATTTGGATTACGTCGATATTCATGCCAAGATCAAGGTGTCCACTGAAACTTATTACGACGAGAATAACAAACGTTATGCTGATGGCGAACCACGAACACGTCTGATTGAAACATCGCCAGGACGGGTGCTGTTTAACAAGGCATTGCCCGAAGAAGCCCGTTTTGTCAACCGCTTGTTAGATAAGGGTGGTGTAAATCGTTTAATTAACGGCATTTACCATATCGTTGGCGATGAAAAGACGATCTTGATGGTTGATGCCATCAAAGATGTGGGCTTCAAATATGCGACGATTTCAGGTACAACAGTGGCTGTTGCCGATCTTACCATCCCAGAAGAACGTGAACCTATTCTAGAAGCTGCTCGTAAGCGCGTGGATGAGATTGACCGTCAATACCGACGCGGTCTCCTCACCGAGGAAGAGCAATATCAACGCACTGTAGAAACCTGGAATGAGGCCAAAGATGATGTGGCCGATGCTGTGCGCGGCGCGCTCGACCCAGAAGGGCCGATGGCTGTGATGGCCTTATCTGGCGCAGGTAAAGGTGGCTTTGGCCCCATTACCCAGTTAGCTGGTATGCGTGGTCTAATGGCTGATCCGCAAGGTCGCATCATTCCTGTGCCGATTCTATCAAACTTCCGCATGGGACTAGAGGCGTTGGAATATTTCATCTCCACACATGGTGCGCGTAAAGGTTTAGCTGATACTGCATTGCGTACGGCTGATGCTGGTTATTTGACGCGTCGTCTGGTGGATGTTGCCCAAGACATCATTGTTTATGAAGAAGATTGCGGCACAACGAAGGGCATTTGGGTAAAACGTGCCGAAAACTTCGGCAAACAAACTTTGGCTGAACGTATTGCGGGGCGTGTGCTTGCTGAAACGGTTATTCACCCCGAAACGGCCGAAATCATTGTGAATGCTGGTGATTTGCTGGATGATTACTCTTCTGAAGAAATCGATCTGGCTGGTATTGATGAAGTTTATGTCTTCTCCCCGATGACATGTGAAATGGATCGTGGGATTTGTGCAAAATGTTATGGCCTTGATTTAGGTCGTGGTCGCCCAGTAGAATTGGGAACGGCCGTTGGTATTGTCGCTGCCCAATC
>CAYGMR010000152.1:0-11193 GCA_964350725.1 uncultured Ardenticatenaceae bacterium
TTGATGAATAAAAAAAATAGTGTGTCAGAAGTCGATAATAAATCAAAGTTAGCGTATAAATCGCCGCATTTGAGAAATCTTGGCGACATTCGCGATGTGACTCTGGGTTCATCTGGCACACCATCAGATAGCCCGGCCCCAGGAAGTGCGTTTCCACGCCCCTCTCATAGAGATAGCAGATCTCCCGATCGCAATCGCAGGAGCAAGTGATTCTTATTCAGACGTCACAAAATGATCGACTAAGTGAATATTATTATCTAATTGCAGGCCGAGTATTACAGTCTGGTTTTACTTTTATACCATTATCAATTTGTGAAACAGACGATACTAACCCATGTATATCTGTTACAGATAGTTCTGAAACACCTCCTTTTTCATGTAATCAGGTTTACTATACAGCGGTTATTTACAACGGCCTTGGTTGGTTGGGGGGGCAATGGCATGAAATCCTGCTCACGCCTATTAAGTCTGGTTATTGCTTAAATATCGCTGAGATCGGTGATTTTTACATTGCAGCGGATGGCTCTGACATAGTTATTCAGTCGCCGTTAGCACAAAATAATGAATGGTTGGTTGAAGCAGTGCTTGGCCCGGCCCTTACTTTAGCTCTGGCCTTGCAAGGCACTTTTTGTTTACATGCAAGTGCCGTTGCCATGAATGGACAAATTGTGGCCTTTGTTGGGGAGTCGGGCTGGGGCAAGTCGACATTGACAGCCTATTTGAATGCTGAAATTGGCAACGATTGGCAGTTTGTGGCTGATGACGTTTTGCCTATACAGGTAAGTGAAACAGACGTTGTATGTTTGCCACACTTTCCGCAGTTGAAGTTGCCCGCCGATCAACAATGGGGTCTTGACTGTCCACGTCGGCTGCCGTTAACGGCCGTTTACCTTCTCAACCCCCCCGCTCAAGACGACGAAACCATCCACATCAAACCCCTCACAGCAGTTGATGCAACTTTAGCATTGGTACGCCATACAGTAGCTGCCAAACTGTTTGATACTCAATTGCTTGGCAAGCATCTGACTTTTGCAGCCACTGTTGCCAACCAGGTGCCTGTAAAACAACTAATATACCCCCGCATTTATGAACAACTACCGGCGGTAAGTTCAGCCCTTATCGCCGATTTATTGGGTTAATTCAAGAGAACTACTCAACCAAGTTTTTTTGCCACGAATTACACAAAATTGGACGATCTTAATTTGTGTCATTCGTGCAATTCATGGCAGAAATGAACGCCTACCTTACTGCTTGGTTGGACGTATCATTCAATATTAACCTATTTCTCCCACCATTTTGGCCGGCACCACCGTCTGATCAAACTCTTCTGCTGTGAGATAACCAAGCTGCAAAGTCGCTTCTTTTAATGTTGTGCCATCTCTGTGGGCAGTTTGGGCGATTTCGGCCGCTTTATAGTAGCCAATGCGTGTGTTCAATGCTGTGACAAGCATCAAGCTTTTGTTGACCAACTCTTCAATGCGTGCCTCATTGGGTTCAATGCCGACGGCGCAGTTGTCGTTAAAGCTTTGGCAGGCATCGCCAATGAGTTGGGCGCTCATCAAAACATTAAAGGCCATGACGGGTTTGAAGACATTCAGTTGAAAATGACCGTGGGTGCCGGCTACGGATACGGCCGTATCATTGCCAATCACCTGCGCACACACCATCGACAGCGCTTCACACTGGGTCGGGTTGACCTTGCCGGGCATGATCGAACTGCCCGGTTCATTCGCTGGTAAAACAATTTCACCAATGCTGGTACGTGGGCCACTGGCTAATAAGCGGATATTGTTAGCGATATGCATCAAACTGACAGCAACCCGTTTCAGACAACCGCTGATTTCGACCATCGCGTCATGGGCGCTGAGGGCTTCGAATTTGTTTTCAGCCGTGATGAACGGATAACCAGTCAATGCGGCGATTTGGGCGGCGACTGCTTCTGAATAGCCTGTGGGTGTATTGAGTCCGGTACCAACGGCCGTTCCACCCAGAGCCAGTTCTTGTAAATGTTTTAAGCCATCTTCAATGGTTTCAATGCCGCGTTCAAGCTGCATTGCATAACCACTGAACTCTTGTCCCAAGGTTAACGGCGTGGCATCCATCAGATGTGTACGACCAGTCTTGACAATATCCATAAACGCCGCTGCTTTTGCGGCCAAAGTGCCTTGTAATAAACGGATTTTGGGCAGCGTTTCGGACACGATTTTGCTGTAGGTGGCGATATGCATGGCCGTGGGGTAAGTGTCGTTAGAGCTTTGGCTTTTATTCACATCGTCGTTGGCTTTCACCAGCTTTTCTTCGCGAAAGTTAGCCCCTAAGATTTCGGTTGCGCGATTCGCGATCACTTCGTTGACGTTCATATTGCTCTGTGTGCCGGAACCGGTCTGCCACACAACAAGCGGGAACTGGTCATCAAGTTTGCCAGCCAAGACCTCGTCACAAGCCTGGGCGATTGCCTGGGTCTTTTCGTCTGAGAAATCGGTTAAATCATTGTTGGTGAGTGCAGCCGCTTTTTTCAGGATTGCAAAGGCGTAGATAATTTCAATAGGCATCTTTTGTCCGCCAATCTTGAAATTTTCTAAACTGCGCTGTGTTTGTGCGCCCCAATATTTCTCGTCGGGAACCTGAATTTCTCCCATCGTATCTTTTTCTATTCTGTAATTCATTTGTAAACCTCGATTTGTTGTTGATCAGTAGGGGTTCAGCCGTCTGCTGCTCAACGCTTGCATTTTTAAGGCTGTTTGTTAAGAGATCATTGCCAGTTACTCAGAAATTCTAACCAATCATGCATGTCACTGGCTGGTTTTACATCAATTAATCGTAACAATCCTCGCATAACCGCACCTGTCCCCACCTGATCGGAAACGATTATTCCTGAGTGATGCTGATTACGACTGAGCCATTCCGTATGTAAGTGGAAGAAATCGCCACGATTGAAAGTAAAAATAATGCGATCCTGCTATGTTGCATATCGCAATTGCACATCGTCAGGCTGTCCTAATAGATTGGCCTCTGAAACAGTTACAACATCAATTTGCCGTGCGCGGAGGGCTTGGATCAAGTCTGTTCGCTGAGCATCCTCATCTAGGTAGAGTTTGATGCGTTCGCCCATTTTGACAATTAGCTCATTTTTGCCAAGCGTTTGAGGTTGTCTTCAGAATCTGCTTCAATGTCTGCTTCAATTTCGTCAACGTGTAAATGATAATAAGTCAACGCAGCGTAGATTTGCGCCAACTTCAAATGGGGCAGTTGCGTTGCAATTTCTTCGGCAACCAGTCCTAATTTATACAAACCTGCAATTCCGCGGACGGTCGTACCTGTTCCCGCGATGATTGGACGCCCACCACTTAGTTTTGGATTTTTTTCTATAAGTGAATCTATTGTTGGTGCTATCGTCATAAGATCAATCCTCATATAACCATAACTGTGCATCCTTTGCCTACTATAACAAAGTATACATCAGGGCTGTGATCGGGTGCAATAGATGCGTGGCACGCGCGTATTGATGTTCGTGAGGATTTCGTAGGGGATGGTATTAGCCCACTTGGCGAGGTCTTCGGCTGTGATGCAGGTGCCTGATTCTGTGTCGCCAATCAGGATGACTTCATCGTTGTTGTAGGCGGTTTCCCAACTGATATTGACCATGAGTTGATCCATGCAGATACGGCCGATTACCGGATACCGTTGGCCACGAATAATCACTTCAGCTTTATCTGACATACCCCGAAAGTAACCATCACCATAGCCCACGGGTATCGTGACGACACGCGTCATCACCTCACTCTGCCAGGTGGAACCATAGCTAACTGGATGATGCGGCTGCACAACTTTGAAATACACAACACGTGATTTCCAAGATAATGCTGGTTTCACTTCGATTGTGCGTGTGACTTCGTCAGAAGGATACACCCCATAAAACAAAATGCCGGCACGTACCATATCAAAATGACTATCTGGCAGTTGCAAGATCGCGCCAGAGTTTGCCATATGGCAAAGTGGCGGGCGCGGGATGTTATGGTGTCGATAGAATTCGAGCACTTGGTTAAAGTGTGCCAATTGCTCTTGGGCCGAGGTTAAATCAGCAGCATCCGCATTGGCAAAATGGGAATAGATGCCTTCAACCAGGCAATGCTCGCATTCAAGTGAGGCTGCCAACAATTGTTCGGCACTGTAATGATGTACACCGATACGTTCCATACCCGTGTCGATTTTGAGATGCACGCGCGCCTTCACCCCTAATTCCTGTGCAGTTGTGTTGATTTGCGTTAGCTTTTCGACGGATGAAGCGGTGAGAGTCAGTCCGTGTTTGAGGAATTGGGGCACTTGATTGCCGATAATGCCGCCCAGCACCAGGATGGGAGCCGTGATGCCTTGTTCGCGTAGTAAAATGCCTTCTTCTAAATAGGCAACACCCAAATAAGCGGCCCCCAGTTTGACAACATGCTGCGCGACTTCTACGAGCCCATGTCCATACGCGTTGGCTTTGAGGATGGTCATGACTTTTGCGGGGAATACGGCCGTTGCTATTGCACGGTAATTTGCTGTCAGTCGGTCGAGATCTATCTCAACATGAGTCGGGCGCAAGACCCCATTCGCACTAATCGTAGCTTGATTTACAGACATAAGCGTTGAGAATAAGTCATTGTGGGCAACCTGGCAAACATATTTAGATTGCGTTTCATAAACAGTTAGGGATCAACCGTTAAATAGTCCAAACTCCGCGATTTCCCAAAGAGCCATAATTATATGGTTCTTAAGCCAACCTATGTCATAATATTGGCATGATGCATTTACGGAGACATTTATTATGATCCAGACTTTGGAAACTTTGTTCACCACAGATGTTTGGTGGAGTCATCTCTTGCAGATATTGCTTACGTTTGTTATTGCCTGGCTTGTCTTGCGCCTGGCCCATCGAGTCTCGGCTTTTTTGGTGCGCACGGCACGCAAGAACGTTGAAAGTGGTCGAGCGATACGCAGCGAACGTGTGGACACAATGCAGCGGCTGGTGGTTAGCTTTCTTACCTTTGGCGTTTATGCTGTGGCTGTGCTTATCAGCCTAAAAATCCTTTTTCCGACCGAGAACTTGGTATGGGTGGCAACTTTGTTTGCGGCTGCTTTTGGCTTGGGCTTGATGCCTTTAGTCAGAGATTTTTTTACTGGTGTAACTTATTTGTTTGAAGATTCATTCGGTGTGGGTGAGAAGATAGAGCTGCACATCCCACAAGAAGTGCAGGGAGTTGTCGAACATGTCAATTTGCGCACAACGATGTTGCGCGCCCCCACAGGGGAACTCTACACTATTCCCAATGGTGAAATTCGGGTCGTTCGCAATTTTAGTCGTGGCCGCTTTTCTATCGCCCGTATTATCCTAAAGATTGATACGGCCGATCTCACAAACGCTTTGAATGTCTTGCAAGCCTTAGGGGAAGAGGCGATGTTATTATTGCCGAATCTTTTGGAACCATGGCAAATTATTACCCCAGATGGACATATTGGGCAGCATATTGAAATTGAAATGATCGCGAAAGCGCGTTTTGGTCAAGCTGTCGAATTACGCTCACGTTTGTTAGCTTTGGTTACCCAAAATTTGAATCAGGCCGACATTTCTTTGGAAGATTGAGCCAGCGTTCAGCTAATAGGCAAATCAGCCTGAATGCCCACTGGATTGATATGAAAATTATCTACTTACCGAAAACAATTCGCACTTTGGTTTTTGATATAGACCTGACCCTCTATGACAGCCGCGTTTATTACGAGAGTCAACACAGTTTGTTGATTGAACGTCTGGCTGCACATTTAGATATTTCGGTGACTGCGGCAGAAACGGCCGTCACCCAAATACGCGCTGATTATGCCCAAAAACACAACGGCCGTTCGCTTTCCTTAGGCAACACCTTTGTCCAATTGGGTGTACCTATTGCCATGAATGCGCAATGGCGTGAGGATTTATTTCAACCAGAGAATTACCTGCAAAAGGATGATCGCCTGGCGGAAGCTTTGCAACGGCTCTCGACCAATTTTTCGATAGCGGCCGTTACCAATAATGCAACGACAATTGGTTTGCGCACGTTAGGCGTGTTGGGCGTGGCAGATTACTTTGCAACAGTGATTGGACTTGAACTGTCAGGGGAATCAAAACCAACAATACGGCCGTTTCAGATGATTTCCCAATCGTATGGCGTGCCTTTAACTGCAATGGTCTCTATTGGGGATCGGATGGCCGTCGATATCGAACTGCCGCTGCAAAATGGCATGGGTGGTATCCTGGTTGAAGGCGTAGCAGATATTTATCAACTGCCAACACTGCTTGTTGATGGAGCCGACTAATAAAGTTGTTCATGATTAGGTTCTGTTGACATTTAGGAAATTCACCACAGAGGACACGGAGTTCACAGAGAATTTGAGTAAAAAACTACGAAAACTCTGAGTTCTCTGTGGTCTCTGTGGTTCAAAAATTGTCTAAACAGTGAAATGTCAACACGCCCTAATTTAACCAATCCTTATTGAGGAACAAGTCTTATACTTGACGTGAATAGCATACAATTTTTGGAAACGTTGTTTACGACCACTAGTTGGTGGGGTGACCTCGCGCGCATTCTGCTTGTGTTTGCTGCCGCTTGGCTGATCTTGCGCTTGGCGGATCGGGTTTCTGCATGGGTGGTGCGTGCTGCTCGTAAAAAAGACCCCGACGGTTATGCCATGCGCATGGAGCGCGTCGATACGATGCACCGGCTGGTGTTTAGTTTTCTCACTTTTATTGTGTATGCAACGGCCGTACTTGTTGCGCTAAACACATTTTTACCGGCAGAGAATTTGGTTTGGTTGGCAACCTTATTTGCAGCTGCGTTTGGTTTTGGTCTGATGCCGCTAGTTAAAGATTTTTTCACAGGTGTTACTTACCTCTTTGAAGATCATTTCGATATAGGCGAAAAGATAGAGTTACAAGTACCCCATGAAGTACAAGGTGTGGTGGAGCATGTCAATTTGCGTACAACGATGCTGCGTGCACCCACAGGCGAACTCTACACTGTCCCCAATGGTGAGATTCGTGCGATTCGCAATTTTAGTCGCGGTCGTTTTTCAATTGTCCATGTTATTTTGAAAATAAATACATCCGATTTGGCAGACACCTTAAAAATCCTACAATCTTTGGGTTCAGAAGCGGTGTTGTCGCTGCCCAATCTCTTAGAACCATGGCAGATTATTACGCCGGACGGACATATTGGTCAGCATGTTGAAATTGAAGTGATTGCCAAAGCGCGTTTTGGTCAAGCCGTCGAATTGCGTTCGCGTTTGTTGGCGTTAGTCGATCAACATTTGAAGCAAGCCGGCATTTCTTTGGTCAATTGATAAAAATGTTTCTTGCGTTATATATAGGTAAGCTTTACAATTAGCATACGTTTACATTATTAGGGTGTGTTGGCTGTAATTAGCGACAATATACACATACAAACAAAGAAATATAAAACGGCCGTTCGGGAGAGCATACCTTTATCGTCAGGGTATCGCCGAAGGGGCAAGCCAGATGAAATATCTGGTGAATCTCTCAGGCAAAAGGACCGAATGGACAGGTGATTTCTGGAGAGCAATTTCTGATTTAAGTGAGAAATTGCACCGACGGGGCAAGCCGTACAACATGCGGTGAAACTCTCAGGTTAACGACAGGGGACGCTGGCAATATTCTATTGCCTTGTGTCCTTTTTTTGATCTAAGCACGTGTTGCAAAAAAGTTAGCAATTCGTTTTGGCGGAAGATAGAAGACAAAGAGTGGAAAATTCGGTCATCTGTCTTCTGTCTTTTGTCAAATCGCTAAGTTAATAACGAACTATTTCTAGTTACGAAAACAAGGAGTTGCCGCACGCGATGAAACCCGCATTCTGCACTCCCCATTCCACATTTTTAAGGAGAAAATCATGAATATTCCCCAAGATTTATTGTATACAAGCGACGATGAATGGATTCGCATTGAGGGCGATACCGCTACGATTGGCGTGACCGACCATGCCCAGGATTCCCTTTCTGACATTGTGTATCTTGAATTGCCAGGCGAAGGCGATAGCTTTGCGGCCGGTGAAACATTTGGTGTCGTGGAGTCTGTTAAAGCGGCTGCCGATTTATATATGCCCCTGTCAGGCGAAGTGGTTGCTGTCAACGAGGATTTGATTGATGTTCCCGAATCCGTTAATGAAGATCCTTATGGCAAAGCATGGATGGTTAAAATTAAAATAACTGATAAATCCGAGATCGATAATTTGCTTGATCCAGCAGCATACAAGGCTTCGGTTGAAGAGCGCAGCTAATGAGTGATTCCACTTTTTCCACAACGAACTGGCAAGATATTATCGAGTCGCATAATGGGCATGGGAGCAACGGCCGTACACGGGGCAACCGCGATTTATTGATGCCCGCCGACCGTTTTGTCAAACGCCATATTGGACCGCGCAGCCATGATGTCACCGCGATGTTACATGAGATCGGTTTGTCGTCCTTAAAAGACTTGGTTGATGAAGCCATCCCACAAGGTATTCGTCTCACGGGCCAGTTGAATCTAGAGCCGCCGCGCAGCGAGTCGGCCGTTTTGAGCGAACTGCGTCAGCTTGGTGGTCAAAATGAAGTTTATCGCACCTTTATCGGCATGGGCTATCATGGCACACTCACGCCACCAGTCATTCAGCGTAACATTTTGGAAAACCCAGGTTGGTATACGCAATATACCCCCTATCAAGCAGAAATTGCACAAGGTCGTTTGGAAGCATTGATCAATTTCCAAACGATGGTGTCCGATCTCACTGGTATGGAAATCGCCAATGCGTCTATGTTGGACGAAGGCACCGCCGCCGCTGAAGCGATGACGCTCTGTTTACGCGCCCGGTCACGCAAAAACAAATCAATGATCTTTTTTGTGTCGGAACTGTGCCATCCGCAAACCATTGCTATCGTGCACACGCGTGCTGAACCATTGGGTATCGAAGTCGTCGTTGGCGATCATGAAACCTATGATTTCAGTGTGCCCACTTTTGGTGCATTGCTGCAATATCCAGCGACAAATGGTGATGTCATCGACTACGCTCCCTTTATCGAAAAGGCCCATGCTGCCGATGCACTTGTTTCTGTTGCTGCCGATCTGTTGGCCTTAACACTGCTGCGTCCGCCTGGAGAATTTGGTGCGGATGTGGTTGTGGGCAACAGCCAGCGCTTTGGTGTGCCGATGGGGTATGGCGGCCCACATGCTGCTTTCATGGCTACCAGGGATGATCACAAACGCATCATGCCCGGTCGCCTCATTGGTGTTTCGGTGGATTCAACCGGTAAGCCCGCTTATCGTCTGGCGCTGCAAACCCGTGAGCAGCATATTCGTCGTGACAAAGCCACCAGCAATATTTGCACAGCGCAGGTGTTGTTGGCGATTATGGCTTCGATGTATGCGGTTTATCATGGCCCTGAAGGTTTGCGCCGCATTGCGCAGCGTGTGCGCTTGATAACGGCCGTTTTTGCCAATGTCCTACAAGATTTGGGCTATGAAATTAACAGCACCCCTGTTTTCGACACCGTTAAGATCAGTGGCGGACCGCGTTCACAAGCCGAAATTCGTGCCGCTGCCGAGGCTGATCGTATCAATTTGCGTTATTATGACGATGGCGCGGTAGGTGTTTCGTTTGATGAAGCTTCAACCACGGCACACCTAAACAGACTTTTTGTCATATTTGGTGCTGAACCCGGTGTGTATGATCCTGAAGCAATAGCTGACTTAGTTAATATTGGCTATGACGATACCCATCAGCGTACATCTGATTTCCTGACCCACCCTGTCTTTAATAGCTATTTTTCGGAGACGGAAATGCTGCGTTATATCCATCGTTTGCAAACGCGTGACCTTTCATTGGCACACTCGATGATTCCGCTGGGTTCTTGCACGATGAAGCTAAACGCAACGGCCGAATTGCTTTTGATCACGATGCCCGAATTCAACCGCGTGCATCCGTTTGCCCCGTTAGAACAGACACGCGGTTACCAGGAACTGTTCAAACGACTAGAAGCGTGGTTGGCGGAAATTACGGGCTTTACGGCCGTTTCCCTGCAACCCAATTCCGGTGCAGCGGGTGAATATACCGGCATGCTCACCATTCGTGCCTATCATCATGCACACGGTGACGAACACCGCAATATTTGCCTGATTCCTAGTTCAGCACATGGCACCAACCCGGCCAGTGCAGCTCTGGCGGGCATGAAAGTCATTGTCGTGGCTTGTGATGAAAATGGCAATATCGATGTCGACGACATGCGTGCTAAAGCGCAAAAACATGCCGACAATCTAGCGGCGACGATGATCACGTATCCCTCGACACATGGTGTTTTTGAAGAAAGCATCAAAGAGATTTGCCAGATTGTGCATGACAATGGCGGACAGGTCTACATGGATGGTGCCAATATGAATGCCCAGGTTGGTTATACTTCCCCCGGCGTGATTGGTGCGGATGTATGCCATTTGAACCTGCATAAAACTTTTGCTATTCCCCATGGTGGTGGCGGCCCGGGTATGGGTCCGATTGGAGTGGCTGCCCATTTGGCACCCTATCTGCCAAATCATCCGCTTGTGCCTGGTGTGGGCGGTGAACAAGCTCTTGGGACGGTCTCATCGGCACCCTGGGGCAGCGCCAGCATCTTACCCATCTCTTACGCATATATTGCGATGCTCGGTGATTGGGGGTTGCAGGTGGCGACGCAGATAGCAATTTTGAATGCCAATTACATTGCTCAGCGTCTTGAACCCCATTTCCCAGTGCTCTATCGCGGTATCAATAACCGCGTCGCGCATGAATGTATCATTGAACTGCGCCATCTCAAGGAGTTTGCCACAGTGGATGATGTCGCCAAACGGCTGATGGATTATGGTTTCCATGCGCCGACGATGTCTTTCCCGGTGCCGGGTACGTTGATGATTGAACCCACCGAGAGCGAATCCAAAGAAGAATTAGACCGCTTCTGTGATGCGATGATTGCGATTCGTGAAGAGATTCGCGCCATCGAGAATGGCGAGATGGACCCGGTTAATAACCCCTTGACGAATGCGCCGCACACGGCTGAAGAAGTGATGGCAGATGATTGGGATCGGCCGTACACTCGCGAACAAGCAGCCTTCCCCGCACCCTGGATTAAAGAAAACAAATTCTGGCCCTTTGTCGGCCGTGT
>CAYGMR010000153.1:0-7036 GCA_964350725.1 uncultured Ardenticatenaceae bacterium
GTTACGCTCACACCGGCTGGCGCTTCACCTGAAGCGCATCTGCCCGTAGCGATTATCCTTTCTACAGGCACATTGCCGGAAAAAGTGGACATCATGACACGGCGCAATGCCGGTTCACAGTTAGTTGAGGGCCTGGAAGCTATCGAAATCACTGATTTGACCGTTGAGACAAGTGGTTTGGTTGTGGCTACACAAGAGGCACTCAGCCTGAGCCAAGATCTCACCAATGGCGATGCCTATGACAACCTTAATGATGGCACGGTCCAATACGTTAATGTAACGGTTCCGGCTGGCGCGATGCGTTTAGTCGCTGAAACCTTCGATTCTGAAGCCCCCGACATGGATCTCTTTGTCGGTACGGGTTCTGTACCCAGTGCAGCCACGGAAGTATGTGCCAGCACGACAGGAACGGCCGTTGAGTTTTGTAACATTGATAATCCGGCAGCTGGTGAATGGTGGATTCTGGTCCAAAATTGGTCCGAATCAGCGACACCACCCGACGCAATTACTCTAGCTTATGGCGTCGTGGTTGGCGATGAAGGCAATATGACTGTCACCGGCCCCGCAAGCGTCCCAGCTGGCACACCCTTCGATCTAAGCATCTTCTGGGATGAACCCAGCATGGTCGCTGGCGATCGCTTATATGGTGAGTTCAGCATTGGCAGTGACGCAGGTAACCCCGGCAATGTCGGTTCGGTAAACGTGAATTTGGTACGTAAAGCAGACGATGTCACCAAGACGGTTAGTTCTAGCACAGCCGCTGCTGGCGACACGCTCACGTACACCATCACAGTTGAACCGAATGTGACACCAGAAGATTTGGCCTACACATTAACGGACGTGATCCCAGCCGGTTTAACTTATGTACCCGCTTCGGCAACAGCCACAGCTGGCACAGTGGGTGTCGTCGGTGATACGCTCACCTGGACAGGCACAATGGTCAGCCCATCTAACCTGGGTGGTAGCTATGTGATGACCACCAGCGACAATGACGTAGCGTGCGATACGGGCTTTGGTGGCTATGTGGACCTGGAAGGGTTTGGTGTATTCACTCAGGCCGGTGTCGCTGGTGACACAACCGGCTTCACAGCCTTTAGCACGGGTGATCCGTTTAGCTATTATGGTACAGAATATACAGGTATGGGCTTCACTGATGATGGTTTTGCCATCTTCGATATTGCCAACAACTATGGTGGTTCACCCTGGACTCCACAAACAATTCCAGATGCAGCGCTGCCAAATAATGTTTTACCAATATTCTGGCACGACTTTGAGATCTTCTATGATGCAACATTAAACCATGGCATCAGCTTGGCAACCTCCGGTGCTCCCGGTGGCGTGGCCATCATCGAATATGACGATATCCAGTTATTTGGTGGCGGTGCATCTGTCATGGACTTTGAAGTCGTCATGGCGCGTGCTGTTGATGATTCGGCCGGCGCTTACGAAATCGTGTACGCTTATGACAATATCGTCTCCACCCCCAGCTCGACCACGATTGGTGTGGAAAATGTTGATGGGTCGGATGCGACAGCCTTGGTAAACAATGGCGACGCCTCTGGTGTGATCAGCGATGGCTTCATGGTCTGTTTCGACTATGTCGGTGCAAACCTTGATCCAGTCGAGATCACCTACCAAGTTACCGTAGATGCAAATGCAGCGGGAACGTTGACCAACAATGTTGTCCACGACACGGACAATCCCGGCAGCATGCCTGAAACGACCAGCGTTGATGTTATAGTTGGTACGGCCGACTTCAGCGATAACCCGCCCAGCTACAGCGATGCTTGGCACGAAGACCCTGCGCCAACTAGTGCACGGTTCTCCTGGCTAGGCGCGACGGTCACCAATGATCCTGGCTCCGCTCCTGTGGGTCATGATAACATTAGTGGTGGCGACGGCAGCGATGATGGTGTCACTCCTTCCGCCTCAGGCTGGATACCAGGTGGCTCACCTTCCATTGACGTAGAAGTCAGTGGTACAGGTGGTTACTTAGCCGGCTGGTTCGACTGGAACGGTAATGGTGTATTTGACCATCCCGCAGAACAAGCAGTTGGCGAGTACGTTGGTCCTGGTGCGCAGACCATTGCTATCACTGTCGATGCTGGTTATGATCCCAGCGCGACATCCATGTTGTACGCACGCTTCCGCTTGTACCCCACAATACCCACTCTAAAAGGCATAGAATCCCCAACAGGGGGTGCCTTTGATGGTGAGGTCGAAGATTACTTGTGGAATATCTCACCTACTGCGATTGACCTGAACACGTTCAATGGCAATGGTGTGACAGGTTCTCCATTCGTGATTATCGTCGTGCTGCTCGGCGTCACATTGGCAGGCTTCGGCTTGTTCGTGCGCCGGCGTCGTACCGAGTAAATTAGTAGAGATTTGTCAAGTTTTTCGACTAATTTGTTCAAAATCTACTCGTGGTAGAAACTTGACAAATCTGAAAACCGTTAATTAGTCAAAATCCCCGTCGGATAAAACCCGGCGGGGATTTTTGTTTATATACCATTTTCGCTAAACAAGCGGATTTTTTTTGCTATAATCTTGGGAAATCAATGATGTGCAAAACACAACATAGGGAATAATTATGAGCCATCCGCCTTGTTGAAGCATTTCCATCACTATTTTTCTTACACCCTTGTAACTTCGCGATGGGGATTTTAGGTTTAAATACAGGCGGGTTCCAATTGGAGGAGAATAAATTATGCTTAAAACAATTTCTAAATGGATTTTTTTATTGGTAGTGGTGTTATTGATTACGACAACGGTTATGGCAGAAACGGCCGTTTTAACCACCAACAGCGTAAATGCCAATAAATCAGAACTTGTCACCCAAATCGATACAAACAACAAAAATGCTACTTACATCGTTGTCTTGCAAAACACGCCACTAGCCAGTTATAGAGGGGATATACCTGGACTTGCGGCCACACATCCGGCCACACGCGGCGAGACCAAATTAGATACGAAATCACCAGAAAGCCAAGCCTATATGGCCTACCTGGATGCACAGCGCGCGGCAGTCATTACAGAATCCAGCCAGGCCATTGGTCGTCCGCTTGAAATCCAATATGAATATAAAGCGACCATCAATGGCTTTGCCACTACGCTGAACAGCTCTGAAGCTGCCATAATAGAGGGTTTAGACAGCGTCTTGTTTGTGGAACAAGAAAAAATATCTTATCCCACAACCGATGCAGGGCCAGATTGGATCAATGCTGATGACATTTGGGCAGGCGTGGGAGCATTGCCCGGCACATATGGAGAAGGCATGATTGTAGGCATCATTGATACTGGCATTGATCCCTGGAACCCCGCTTTTGCAGCCACGGGAGATGATAATTATACACATACCAACCCCAATGGTTCCGGCAATTATTTGGGCGTCTGTGATCCGGCGAACATCGTGCCGCCAGCCGGCGTCGTGGCTTATGATGCCACATTCCCTTGCAATGATAAACTGATTGGGGTGTGGGGATATACCGCCTCTGACACCAATCCACGTGATACAGACGGGCATGGTTCACACACAGCCAGCACCGCCGCAGGCAACTTTGTCGATAACACCACCATCACCACACCAACTGACACTTATACAGCATCGATCTCCGGTGTAGCACCACATGCCAACATAATCGCGTATGATGGTTGCATTGATGGCGGCGGCTGTCCGGGCGCGTCTCTCAATGCAGCCCGTGACCAGGCACTTTTAGATGGTGTCGATGCGATCAATTATTCTATTGGTTCATCCATCCCGACTGGCAACCCATGGGCTGATTCGGAAAGTTTGCAATGGTTAGCGCTGCGCGATGCGGGAGTATTTGTGGCTACATCGGCTGGCAACAGTGGGCCTGGGCCGGAAACCATCGGATCGCCAGGGGATATTCCCTGGATCACGACAGTAGGTGCCAACAGCCATGATCGTGCCTTCTTGAGTTCTATCACCTTAGACAATGGTGTAGATGCTCCCATTATGCTCGATGGCTTTGCTATGACCAGCGGTTACGGCCCCGCCTCTGTTGTTTATGCGGCTGATTACCCGCCTTTTGGGGATGATGCACGCCTGTGTGCAGATGGTGTTTTCGCGCCCGGCACATTTAACGGCGAAATTGTCGTTTGTGAACGGGGTGTATACGGCCGTGTCGACAAAGGACAAACTGTTCTTGATGGTGGCGCGGGTGGTTTGATCCTGGCCCAGCCAGAAGCTGAGGGCGGTGGCCCAGGCAGCGTAGCAACGGATCCACATGTGCTGCCTGCTGTACATATCACTTATGCTGATTATATGTCCTTGCAAAACTATATTGCTTTAACCGGATCTGCGGATGGTACCATCAGCGGAGCAACGCAAGATGTAGATGCTGCACATGGCGATATCATGGCAGCTTTCAGTTCACGCGGTCCCAATCGTTCCTTGCCCGACATCATCGTACCTAGTGTCACAGCACCCGGGCGCGCTATTTGGGCGGCTTATCATCAAGGCAGCGGCGGCGATGGGGATTCCACCTTTAATGTGATTCAAGGTACATCCATGTCCAGCCCGCATGTGGCGGGTGCAGGGGCACTCATGAAAGCGCTGCATCCGACATGGTCGCCAGCAGAAATTCAATCAGCTTTGATGAGTACCGGGCGTACAACGGTGCTTGATGACGACGGCATTGCCCCCACAACTGCAAATCCGTTTGACATGGGTGCCGGGCATATTGACTTAGCACAGGCTGGCCTGGCAGCGTTACTCTTTGATGAGACAACGGCCGATTATCAAGCGGCCGATCCCAATTTAGGTGGGAATCCACAAAACTTGAACCTGGCAAGTCTGGGTGATGGTGATTGCGTGGCAACTTGTAGTTGGACACGCACGGCAAGCCGCCCTGGTGATGCGCGTGGTGGCGGTTCAATGACCTGGAATGCGACCTATGTTGGGGCAGGGACAGCAACAATCACACCCAACCAGATCACGCTCAATCCAGGCGAGTCGGTTTCCTTTGACGTAGACCTAGATGTCTCGGCCTTAGCAGCGGGACAGTGGCATTTTGGCCAGGTGATATGGACGGAAGACAGCAGTGACGCGCCACAGGCACATTTGCCAGTTGCAGTCTATTTGTCGCCACCAGATATTGCAGTAGACCCGCAAATTGTTGAAAGCACACAACCCGCAGGAACGGCCGTTGACAAAACAATCACCATCAACAACAACGGCGCTGTGGATCTCTACTGGAACATCGACGAAGCCCAACCCGCATTTAATGGTGGTGGATCACCAGTCGTCTTCTGGGACCAACCCAGCCTGGGTGGCAGCGGTATCGTCAGCACTTACTTTAGCGAAAACAATGGCGGCACTTATTCAGCTGCCGACTTCAAAGTCTCCTTTAGCACCCAAGTAACCGAAATCTTCACGCCAGGCTTTATCAATAGCGGTGATTTGGATGATGCCACGCAGTTAACCTGGTTTATCTATGCGGACAACGATGGCGCGCCAGCCGGACAACCTGAGGATGGTGGCGGCACCGAATTATGGTCATTTTCGACCACGCCCACAGCCACAGGCGTGGATGTGAGCAATGATGCCATCACGCTTGATCTGGTAACCGCCGGTGCCCCCTCTCTGGACCTGACACCAGGCACATACTGGCTCGTTGTATTCCCCGACATCAACACAGTCACATATGATCGCTGGAATTGGTTCCAGGCAACCCAAGTTAATGCAGAAGCTGTCTTGACAGATCCCGGTGGTAATTTTGGCTCACCGGATCCGACCTGGACAGAACTTAGCAATGTGGGCTTGTCGTTTTCCGATGTCGCCTTCAGATTGACAGGCATTGTCAATACAGGTTGTGATGCACCGAGTGATGTGTCCTGGATCACAAATATAGCCCCCGACAATGGCACAACCGCACCACAAAACAGCACCCAGGTAAATGTGACATTGGATGCGACAGGCTTATCGCCGGCTATATACAATGCAACGCTGTGTATTAACAGCAACGATCCAGATACACCGCAAGCAGCCGTAGCAGTTGAATTAGTTGTATTGGCCACAGCCCCATTGATTGATATTACGCCTGACAACCTTGCCAGCACGCAACCGCCTAACGTCACAACGGAAAAATCTCTGACCTTGCAGAATGTTGGCTCAGCAGCGTTGAATTGGTCTGTGAATGAGGCGCAAGCGTTGACGCTACCACATGAAATATTATCTGATCCGCTGGCAAAACAGGATGCGGACGCCATGCAACAACAAGCAGTCGCCGCTACAAAACCGGCTTTACCAGCAGCACATGCACTGACTACTGTGCTTTATGATCAGACCGCCAATATTACGACGAACGGATTTAACTCTCAGGAATATTCCGCGGCCAATGCTGCCTATACAAATCAAGGAGCAGATGATTTTGTCATTCCGATCGGTGATGGGGCGTGGGCCATAGAAACGGTCGAGGCGCCGGGATTCTACAATGGCGGTAGTGGTGGTCCAGCATCCGTGGTGAATGTCTTCTTCTACGCCGACAACAGCGGTTTGCCTGGAGCCCCCGTTTATAATGGTGTCGGTCTCACGCCGACTTCGTCAGCTTCTGGCACGCTGGTCATTGATTTACCCACAGAAATAATCTTGCCAGCTGGAACATATTGGGTATCGGTACAAGCTGATATGAACTTTAGCCCATTTGGACAATGGTATTGGCTCATGAGTTCAGTGCAGACAAACAACCAGGCCACGTGGCGCAATCCAGGCAATGGATTTGGCTCTGGCTGCGTGAGCTGGACAGATGTTACAGGTTGTGGCGCACCTCAACCAGATTTTGCTTTCCGCTTAAACGGCCGTATCGCCACAAGCTGTGACTTACCCAGTGACATTCCATGGGCATCAGTCACACCAGAAAACGGTATTATCGCAGCGGGTGACCAAACAGATGTCGTCGTGACTTTTGACTCAACAAGTTTATCCGCTGGTGTTTATGAGGGCACATTATGTTTCATCAGCGACGATCCGGTCAATCCGTTTGCGCAATCTCAAACAGTTAGCCAGGCTATG
>CAYGMR010000153.1:7046-11183 GCA_964350725.1 uncultured Ardenticatenaceae bacterium
ACGCCTCCCGTCGCACCCCAACTTAGCAATGCCTTAAGCGGCAATGACGTAGTACTGAATTGGAGCGATGATGCCGCTAATTTTGGCGGGTATGATATTCATCGTAGCGGAACGCCTTACATCACACCTGGTGGGGTTAACCTGCTGGCGGGCACACGTCCACCTGGCAGCACAATGCACACAGATATGAACGCCATCACAGCGCCTCCTTTTAGCACCTTCTATCTTGTCAATGCTTTGAATTGCGATGTAAGCACAACGGCCGAATCCAATGAAGTTGGTGTTTTCAGCTTTAAGATAGAACCTGGAACCCCTTAATGATTAAATTCAGGGTTGACAAATGGCACTTCTCTTTGCTAAGATAAGCGCCAATTAAATATGAAAAGCTTTGATGGGGATATGTTGTGAGTTTCCTTGGTACACAGAGAGCGATGAACCTGCTGCAACATCGTTACCAGATATTGACAACGACACCTCTGAGCTGAACGGTGAACCGTTTTCATGATTTATTAGCCGTTTTCCGGGTACGCCCGTTACAGCGTATAGGTTCAGGCAAAAACAAATTTTTGTCAGACCGACAGAGATCGGTAAACAATTGATGCGTTTATCGTAAATGGTGGTGGCACCACGAGATGGTTTATTAAGCCCTCGTCCTCCGAAAGAGGATGAGGGCTTTTTTATTGCGTATTGCGTAATGACGCTTTTGGCCCTCGTCCTCCAATATTGGAGGACGAGGGCTTTTTGTTTAGCGTATTAGGATCGCTTGCTAGTCAGGTGAATGGGTCGGACGATTTGGAAAATCGTCTTACAAATATGGAGGTTGTATGATGAAAATGATTCGAACAATTGAGGCAAAAGAGCATGTAGGGCAGCGGGTACAAATGAAAGGTTGGCTGCACAATATACGGCGCATGGGTGGCATCAGTTTTGTGGTGCTGCGTGATGGCTGGGGTACGATCCAGGCCGTGACAGAGAACGAGATTGATCTAGCTCCTTTGGCAGAATGTGGGTTGGAGACGGTTATAAAGATGGAGGGGGTGGTCACGGCCGTCGCCCAAGCACCCAATGGTATCGAAATCCACCAACCACACTTCAGCGTGATCACACCGATCAATGCACAACCGCCAATTCCCTTGAATAAACGGCAGATCAAAGCCGGGCTGCCCACCCAGCTAGATCATGCCGTGGTTGTCAACCGGCATCCACAGCGTCGTGCTATTTTCCGGTTAGCAGCAGGCGCGATGGCCGGTTTTCGTGCAACACTCAATGGGATGCAGTTTACCGAGGTGCAAACGCCCAAAATTGTGGCATCCGCAACCGAAAGCGGCTCGAATGTCTTCAAGCTCGATTATTTTGGAAGCGACGCTTTCCTGGCACAAAGCCCACAATTTTATAAACAAATTATGGTCGGGGTTTTTGAACGTGTCTATGAGGTTGGGCCCGTATTTCGCGCCGAACCACACGACACCAGCCGTCATGTGAATGAATATGTGAGTTTGGATGTGGAGTTTGGTTTCATCGAAGATCATTTCACAGTGATGGCACTGCTGCGTGAAGTTATTGCTGGCATTTTTGGAAATCTGCAGACACATTACCAGGCTGAATTGACGTTGTTACAAGCCAATCTGCCTGTGGTGCCACAAGAAATCCCACACATCCATTTTTCTGCGGCGCAAGAGCTGATCTGGCAGTTGCATGGGGTGGATGTGCGTGGTGAGCCGGACTTATCGCCGCAAGATGAACGCTGGCTCGGTGCGTGGGCGCAAGAGGAACATGGCAGCGATTTTTTGTTTGTGACCGGCTATCCAATGGGTAAACGGCCGTTTTACACCCATGCCGATCCCCAAAATCCAGACCACTCAAACTCGTTCGACTTGCTCTTTCGCGGCACAGAATTGGTCACGGGTGGCCAGCGATTACACTTGTATTCAGATTATCTAGCCGCCTTAGAAAAAGCGAATTTACCCACAGAACCATTCGAGAGCTACTTGGAGGCGTTCCGCTATGGCATGCCCCCGCATGGCGGTTTTGCAATTGGGTTGGAACGACTGTTGATGCAGTTGTTGGGGTTGTCAAATTTGCGTCTGGCAACGCTTTTCCCACGTGATATGACACGGTTGACACCCTGATAAGCAAATAGAACAGTCAGGTTGGGTCTGCGAACAACCTATCATTCCCGGCGCAGGCAGGTATCCAAACGCTTGGATTCCCGCCTGTGCAGGGATGACACGACTGACAACTTGTTCATGCATCCAGTCAGGTTGATTTCATTGGCAGATTTTGTAAAAGCCAGTAAATTAACCGTAACCTTTTACCAACATGGAGAGTAAATATGGAAGATGCCACAAATGATTTAATCAATAGTCTAAGCGGGTGGTCAATATCCAATATACCCGATTTTGGTTTACGTTTGGTCGGAGCAATCTTGTTGCTGATCCTTGGCAGGTGGTTTGCAAAATGGGTTGCGCGCTGGGCGGATCGCTTTTTTAAACGCGCCGACCTTGATGAAACGTTAACAACATTTTTTGATAAGCTCATCTATTTCGGTCTTTTGGCTCTCTTGGTGATTGCAGCACTGAATTTATTGGGGTTTGAAACCAGTTCGATTATTGCAATTCTAGCGGCCAGCACATTGGCTATTGGTTTGGCTTTGCAGGATTCATTGAGTAATTTGGCCTCCGGGATTTTGATCATTATTTTACGGCCGTATCGCGTAAAAAACCTTGTCGATATCAGTGGCGAGATTGGCTATGTGGAAGAAATTCGTTTCTTCCATACGGTCTTACGGACCCCTGAGAATAAAATCTTGTTTATCCCCAACAGCGACGTGATGGATAACAATATCATTAATTATTCAGAGATGGATTGGATTCGGCTCGATCTGACATTTGGCATTGGTTATGGTGATGATTTGCTGCAAGCCAAACAGATATTAGAGGGCATTGTCGCTGACGATGAACGTATCGCAATCGACCCAGCACCGGTGGTGGCTGTGCGCGAGTTAGGCGACAACAGTGTCAATTTTGCGGTACGGCCGTATGTCAAAGAAAATGATATGGTGCGGGTCGCGTTTGACCTGACTGAACAAGTCAAACTGCAATTTGATGCCAACAACATTAGCATCCCTTTCCCCCAACGGGATGTGCATTTGATACCGGCGGGGTAAAGGAATACAGAGAGAAGGAACACGGAGGGTCACGGAGACGGCACGGGGTAACAGGGAGAGTTTTGAGAGCATTTTCTCCAAAATCTCCGTGTAACTCTTTTCATCCTCCGTGCAACTCCGTGTCATTACTATGATACAAACGGCCGTATCACGACGCACCGAAATAATCTTAGTCAGCCTGCTGCTCATTGTGGCCGCGATTTTGCGGATGGGCTGGCCAGGTGTGACCGAATTCAAGGCCGATGAAGCACGCTTGCTGGCCTTAGCCTTGGACATGGCCGATGGGGCGTTTGCACTGCGCGGCATCAGCAGCTCAGTCGGTTTCCCCAACTTCCCAGCCAGCGTCTGGATATACTCAATTCCGCTTTTTGTGTGGCCACACCCCTATGCCGCGACCATTTTTACCGGCCTGCTGAACACCTTGGCCGTTGGAGCCTGTTACTGGTTTGTACGCCGTTATTGGGGCATCGGCGCGGCTTTCGCCGCAACACTTATGCTGGCAGTCAGCCCCTGGGCGATCATCTTTTCACGCAAGATTTGGGCACAGAATTTACTACCATTGTTTGTGATGGGCTGGGCGATTGGCGCTGCATTGGCTTTCGTGGATAGGCGGCCAAAATTTATCTGGCTGCATTTTATTTGTCTAGCAATTGCCGTACAAATTCACCTGGCGGCAGTGGCCTTGGTGCCAGTGACACTCATCCTACTCCTTGTTTTTTGGCGACGAGTATCGTGGAAATTCGTACTGACTGGCGGCCTATTAGCCGCACTCACCGTGTTACCTTTCCTCATCTATATGGGGCGCACTTTTCAACAAAGCGGCAGTCTGCCAACGTTACCATCCGGTGGCAGCAGTGCACTCACCCTTGAATCTATAAACTTCACAACAATGCTGAGTCTGGGCACAAATATCCATTCTTTAGCTGGGCCAGATGTCTTCAGCATTTATCTTGCACAATTGCCACCCATGA
>CAYGMR010000154.1:0-11163 GCA_964350725.1 uncultured Ardenticatenaceae bacterium
AATTTTTCGCGACAACATGGTTAAAATCCTTTACGGGGGACTACAGCGAATAAAGGAAGGAACGAATCTCCTTTGTACAATTAGATTCGTTACTTCCAAAATTCGTTGTTGTCCTTATTGCAGTACAACAAATGTGTTCAAAATGTTTTCGAACGCTTCCTGGTCAGCGGAATTGACGATTAACACTTCTACCAATGTGACAAAACTACCATCTTCAGGTAATGCAACCAAATTGACAAAGACAGAGCCCGTACCGCCACAATTTGACCAGACATCATAAGCACCTGCGTATAGCTCGTCAGAGAAATCTGTATTGTCCAACATAGCTGCGGGATCATTGAGGATAGCAGCGTCTGATGTGGCACCGAAGAAGACACCTGGTGTTGTCCAACTGTTAAAATAATCATCTAGATTTGGCGCTGCCATAAGGCTGGGGCCGATATTTTGGTCGTCCATTAGCCAGGCTTCGCCAAATGTATCTGTCCAAGCGGTAGGTACGTCCATTTGCAATTGTCCACTATCGTCGGTTAGTGTTGTGTAGCTGCTATAGCTGTCGCCGCTGGCAACTTCGCCACCGAGGTCAATGAGTACGGCCGTTTCTAATTCACGCCCATTCAATTGCCCTTCCAATATCTCCCCAGTTGCCAGACGCAAAACCTTGATTGCCATGGTATCCTCGGGATTACGGCTGCGCAGCACATCACAATAATCGGCCATCGTACCGTCGGTTGCTAGGTGTAAGCCTTCTAGATTGGTGATGATGTCACCGCCTTGCAGACCGGCCACATCAGCTGGCGAACCAGATTCTACCGAAGCAACCCACAAGCCTACGATACTGCCATCTTCATTTCTAATCGCCTCGCCATTAATGCCGATAGAATGTACATCTTCACCTTTGCGCAGTTGTTCAATCACACGTACTGCCTCATCACGACCAATGGCGAAATATTGGGAGGTGTCGCGACGAGTGCTGTAGTTGACACCCACGATTTGACCGTTTGCATCAACTAGCGGGCCACCGGAGTTGCCAGGGTTGATCGTCGCATCATGTTCCAATACACTGTCAACTGATGCCCATTGTGTTTCGCCATTCGCTTTTTCCTTGGAAACAATGCCGCGTGTCAATGTATATTCCTCGTTGCCTGCTAAAGGGAAGCCCGCGCCATACACATCCAGACCCACATTCAAGGCGCCTTCATGCCAATCTAAGTAAGGAAAACCGTCGCCATCAATATCAATCACTGCCAGATCAGAACATTCGGAGACGCCCAGTATTTTGGCATTACGTGGGCTGTTTTCACCTTCAACGTAGACCTTTAGGAAGGCCGCCCCAGTCACGACATGATTGTTGGTTACGGCGATACCTGCGGGGTCAATAATAAAACCTGAACCTTGTCCGGCGACAGACACCGTTTGGAAATCTTCCGGGTTGACAAAGCTACCTTCGGCCACGATACGAATGGTTGCGTTGCGCACGTCTTCCAATGTGGCAACTGCGTCATTGGTAGTGCTGTCATCGGGTTCAGTTGTTGGTTCGGGTGCTGCTTGCGAGGTTGGCTCAGTCGCCGCGGTCGGTTCAGCAACGGCCGTATCTGTTACCTCTTCAGCTTGCGCCACTTCGCCCGCGACGGTGAATTCTAAGGTCGTGTTGAGTTCATCGTTCAGATAAACGTCAACTTTGTATGCGCCCGCCGGGAAAGGAGAAGAAGGGGATAAATTGAAATTATGAATGCCATCACTTGCTTCTAAAGCGACTTCATCGATGAGCGTGTTTTTTGCAGCGGCTGTGCCTACGTCAACGGCCGTCCAGATCGCTTTCAAACGAGTGCTGTCGGGCGCATTGGCCAATGTGACTAGCGTATAAACTGTGTCATTAGGGTCAAAGGTTGTGGTTAGCTGTGTGCCAGCACTATCTTTGGCTAACTGTACTTCTTTGATATTGGCCGAGCTGAATTCGCAGGCCGTGAGTAAAAGGGACATTGCCACAACAAACAAAATTACTTTACCAAATACAGATTTCATGAGTATCTACTCCTTTTGGATACTAATTGTGCTTACAAGGTGTGTTTTGCAAGCTAAATAATAAGTCAGGGTTTTATCCATTCCCATAATCCTTGATGATTTTTATGATTGAGAACCTTTGAGATCGTCAGCTTCATCTTCAATAATCAGATCGACTGTGTGTTGATCCATTAAAAAATTCAGGGCTTCTGACAAATCAGCAAAGTGGCGACGCTCATCGGTTTGGGCATTTATGAGCATCGTGCGCCAATGTCCAATTTCTTTTTCGCGCCACAGGCGCAAGAGGTAAGCTGCATATTGTCTTGCCATCTCTGGTTTGTCTCCTTGCCGAACAACTTGTTACAATTACTACTATAAATGCGCACTCTATAGAAACTCTATAGTTTGTAAGCGTCCCAAAATATTGAGGTATCAAAGCAAGGCTCCCATGCTGGATATAAAATTATTTGGCAGCGTCGAACTAAAATTAAACGGCCGTCCCCTCAAAAAGTTCATCTCACGCAAAGCGGATGCTTTATTGATTTATTTAGCTTGCCATGAACGGCCGTTTTCCCGCGAACACCTCGCCACCCTCTTTTGGGGTGACTCCCCGCAAAAAAAAGCCCTTGCCAACCTCAGCGTCATCCTGAGCAGCTTACGCAAACAAGTGGCTCCCTACATCATCGCAAACCGCCACACAATCAGCTTCAACCATACCATTGACAACTATGTTGATTATGCTGTTTTTACACAAGGCATCGCCAGCGCCCGCCGCCAACAGCACAATACCCCCACCCGCAGCATCGCCGCACAGCTAGCCCAAGCGATTGAACTTTATCGTGGCCCTTTTTTAAGCGGCTTTAGTCTCAGGCAAGCCGCGGGCTTTGAAGCCTGGGCATTGATTGAACAAGAACAGCTCACACAATTGGCCATTGAAGCCTTAGACACACTCATCAATTTTCATTTGTCGCGTGAGCAATACACTCGCGGCATCGAGTATGCCCAACGGTCTGTTACGCTTGACCCCCTGTATGAAACAACCCACCGCCAGTTGATGCAGCTTTATGCTCTCGACGGACAGCGAAACGCTGCGCTGGTGCAATATGAAACGTGCCACACAATTTTGGCCACAGAATTAGGGGTAGCGCCAGATGAAGAGACACGGCTGCTTTTTGAGCAAATAAAAAACAATTCGATTACGTCAAAGCAATCCAAACAAAGCGCAGCAAACGGATATAGCCACGCGCACAAACACAATCTGCCAGCAAGTCAAACTGCCTTTATTGGACGTGGCGCGGAATTACAACAAATCAAAACACGTCTTGATAATAAATCTTGCCGTTTGATAACGCTGCTGGGTCCGGGGGGCGTTGGCAAATCACGCTTAGCCCTCACGGTTGCCCGCCAACAAATCAATACATTTTGGCATGGCGTCTGGTTCGTGCCGTTGGCTGGTTTGCAATCAGAAAAACACCTTCCCGAGACAATTGCAGAAGTGCTTAACCTAACTTTGGGACCTGGCTCGCTCGAACCACAATTAATCAACTTTCTGCGCCAAAAAGAGATGTTGCTCATCCTCGATAATTTCGAGCATATTTTAGAGGGCACGGATCTGTTAGTTACGATGCTCAAAGCCGCGCCAGAACTCAAAATAATCGTGACCAGCCGTGAACGCCTCAACATACGTGCTGAATGGTTGTTTGATGTAGGCGGATTGCCTTATCCTGCGACGACCCAAAGGTTAAACGCAGCGGAAATTTTAACATTTGATGCTGTAAATTTGTTCGTAAGGCGCGCCCGGCAGATTCAGCTTGAAATTAAAATCACAGAACAAAATGCAGCTGCAATTGCGCGTATTTGTCAATTGGTGCAAGGGTTGCCCCTGGCACTGGAATTAGCGGCCGCCTGGGTACGCACGTTGTCCTTTGATGATATCGTTGCCGAAATCGAACATAGTTTAGCGCTGTTGTCGACAAACTTGCGTGATATGACCCCACGCCATCGCTCGATTGAAGCCGTTTTTGCTTACTCATGGCAGCGATTGTCACCAACGCAGCAAAGAATCTTGCGTCAGCTCGCTGTCTTTCAAGGTGATTTTTCAGTTTTGGCTGTTCAGGATGTCGCGGGGGCAACGGCCGTTACCCTGCTGAATTTAGTCAACAAATCTTTGTTGATTCAACAAGATAAAGGGAAGCAGTTGTTCACGCTGCATATGCTTATCCGGCAATTTCTGTACATAAAATTAGCTGACGATTCTGCTGAATTGGTACAAACACGAAGCCGTCACGCCCATTATTATGCCAACTTTATGCAGCAGAATAGTGAGAGGATGAAAGGGGATGGGCTGGTGTCAGCACAAGCTGGCATTCGCGCTGAATTTGAAAATGTACGTCAAGCCTGGCAGTTTGCACTCGAAACATGCAATGCGACGTTGTTAGAGCAAATGCATGAAGGCTTGATGATCTTTGCCGAGCTACAGGGCTTGTACCAATATGCCGCCCAAGCTTATGCCGATGCAATTGTTAGCTATGAAAAAGATTTTGATGAAACAGATAAAACGTATTGTCGTGTTTTAGGGAAACTATTAGTCGGCTTTGGCTGGCAAAATTTTCGTTTGGGTCATTATCAGGCGGCAGAGGAAGCGGCCGAGCGCAGCTTGCAACTGTTTGAAAAACATGACATCTGGCAAGCGCGGGATTATCCACTTTTGATTATGGGGGGTGTCGCTTTTGAGCGTGGCGATCTCATCCCCGCGACCAAAAACATTGAAGAAAGCGCCGCACTATTCCAGCGTAATGATGATATGTGGGGCTATTCGGGGCTGATGGGTAATCTCGCCGAAATTTATGCGTTGGGCGGAGAGTATGACCGTGCTCGCCAGGCAGCGCAAGTCGGGTTAGAAGCTGCTACACAGGCTGGTAGTCTATTCCAAATGGGAGGTTGTCAAACTGTATTAGGCACATTAGCTTTTGCGCGTGGCGACATTCCCCAAGCTAAATCGTATTTAGAAAGCGCTTTGGACAATGCACGCACAATTGGTCTGCAAGTGAAGGTTGCTGTTGCCCTCGTTGAATTAGCCAAAATTATTGCCCATCTTGGCAACTTGAATCAATCTGAAGTCTATATCAATGAAGCCATCGATATTTATACAGAAACTGGTAATCGTTGGGGGCTCTCGCAGGCGTGGCAATATGCGGGCATGTTAGCAATCCGGCGTAAACATTGGCCCCAAGCCAAGCAGTTGCTGCTGCAAAGTTTGCGCTTGGCTTGGGAGATTGGTGCCGCACCGATATGTAGCCATACACTCTTCGGCATTTCTTTTGTGCTAGCAGAGTTGGGGCAGGCCCAAAATGCGTTAACAACGTTAAGCTTCTCCCAGCAGCACAGCAATCAACATTATGTTGCTTTTGACGATGGTGTGCACCTGGAGGCAGACCTGCTTAAATCACTATCGCCAGCTTCCGCCAGCCATGCGCAGGATGTTGGCAAACATATTGAACTTGGCGATCTAATCCCCCAAATTTTTACGTGGCTGTCGTGAAAACCGCCAATACTCCCATATGATTTGGTGTTTATGTTAAAATAGATATGAGGTGCAATTATGACAACAATAACAGCACAACCGCTTGAACCCTTCCTAAACATGAACCCGTCCTTTTTATTATGCCGCCCATAGTGTTATGGAATATTGGCTTATCGACCCCAAAAAGTGCTGTGAATCAAAACCAATAAACCTGGAGACGAAAAAATGTCTGATAATGACTTTGTGGCTAAAGCATATTTGAAAATTGGCTGTCCTTACTCGTTTAAATTTCTTTTGTTTATGTCTGAAGCGCATCTATTAAATCAAATTGAAGTCGTTGCTTGTGATCCTGATGATGATGAAGGTTATGAACAAATCAAATCGATGTTAAAAGCGGCGACTGGGGCAAATGCAACCTTTCCCACCGTCGAAATTGCTTCTGGCGATTACCTGGCCGATTCTGAGGGTTTAATTGATTATTATGCACAAAAAAACGAGGTCGTGGACAAAAATCCCCCGACGTTGGCTTTTTATCGCCGCAGTATTTACTCAAAAATGATCGATATGAAACAAGAAATCTTTGAGCTAAAAGAACAGCTGGCTAAAGACGAATAAATATTTTGCAAAAAAGCGCTCTAAAAGAACTCTCAAGCACCACGATCTTTTCAATGTGGTGGCCGCTGGCGTTGAGTTGGCTGATGATGGGCACGGCCGTTCCTATGATCAGCGCTGTTTTAGCACGTCTCGCCGATCCCAAAATCAGCCTTGCCGCTTTTGGTGGCATCGTCTTCCCCATTTCCTTAATCATCGAAGCGCCAATTCTGATGTTATTGTCCGCCTCCACAGCACTCAGCAAAGATTGGCCATCTTACCAACTTATCCGCCGCTTTATGCTGGGCATTAGTTTTGCGTTGACACTGCTCCATTTCCTGCTGGCTTTTACGCCGCTCTATTACACAGTTGTGGTGGGTATTATGGATCCGCCTGCCGTGATTATCGAGCCGGCACGGATTGGCCTCATGATCATGCTGCCGTGGACGTGGACTGTCGCTTATCGGCGTTTGAATCAGGGGGTGTTGATCAGAAACGGCCGTTCCAAGGCGATCAGTGTCGGTGCAGTCATACGCATTAGTGCCAATGCAAGCGTGCTGGCAATCGGTTGGGCCATTGGCACTGTGCCGGGCATCGTTGTTGGTGCCAGCGGTTTGATCGCCGGTGTTATTGCTGATGCCGTTTATACCGGCATCGTCGTGCAACCGGTTCTACGGGACAAATTACGACCTGCGCCACTGGTCAGTCCCGTCTTAACCTGGCCCACCTTTATCAACTTTTATTGGCCGCTTGCACTGACCTCACTTCTCAATCTGATCGTCACGCCGCTGGGCAGTGCTGCCGTCAGCCGTATGCCAGATGCCTTGAATTCGTTGGCCGTGTGGCCCGTGTTGACGGGTTTCTTGTTTATGTGGCGCAGTATGGGCTTTGCTTATAGTGAGGTGGTTGTCGCCAACCTTGATGAACCAGGGTCATTTTTTGCATTACGCCGGTTTACAAGTTATCTGATTTTGTTTGCTGTAATTGGTTTGACATTTGTGGCCGTCACACCCTTAGCGGATTTCTGGTTTGTGACTGTCTCTGGGCTGGGTGCAGAACTTGCAGCGCTGGCAGGTGTGGGGCTGTTTATAACATTGTTATGGCCCGTGATCAGTATCTTGCGCAATACATTCCAGGCTGTTTTGGTCAGTGGTCGTAAAACAAGAGCGGTCACTGAAGCTGTCGTCATCTTCTTTTTAATCAACGGGTCGCTGCTATTATTGAGTACAAATGTAAACGGCCGTTTGCCCGGCCTTTTTATCGCACTCATCGTTTTCCAAATTGGTTATGGCAGCCAGGCATTGTGGATGTGGCTGCGCAGCCGGCCTTATCTCAAAGAAGTGCAAGCGCGTGACAGCGCCTTGCACGAACAGGTTGGTTTGCTATAATACAAAAAGCCTTAAGTGGACTACAGTCCGTTTGAGATGTTTGGAAATCATGGTTTGGATAAAGCCAAAAAGAAGTAGGAACAGATAAAAGATTGGCTGCTCTTTTATTTGTCAATAAGGAGTTGGGCGTTGATAGAAATTGGAATTGATAGTTTTGCTGCTAAGGCGTTGGGAACAGAGGATAGTGCAATCAATAGCAGTAAAGCGTTAGCCGAACTGCTAGATAGAATGGTTTATGCGGACGAGGTCGGGCTTGATTCGTTCGGAATCGGGCAGCATTTTCGTGAAGAGTTTCTAGACTCCGCACCGGCCATCATACTCGCTGCCGCCGCTGCACGTACCAAGCACATTCGCCTCACAAGCGCGGTCACTGTGCTCAGTGCCGCCGACCCTGTCAGGGTTTTTCAAGATTTCGCAACACTCGATTTAATTTCGCAGGGGCGGGCTGAAATGGTTGTGGGACGGGGGTCATTTACGGAATCTTTCCCCTTGTTTGGCTTGAAGCTTGAAGATTATGATGCGCTCTTTGCTGAAAAGCTCGAGCTTTTGCTCAAGATCCGGCAGCAAGAAGTGGTTAACTGGTCAGGGAAATTCCGTCCCGCCCTCAGAAATCAAGCCATTTATCCACGGCCGTTGCAAAATCCTTTGCCTGTTTGGTTAGGGGTTGGTGGCACACCGGGATCATTTATACGTGCTGGTGCGCTGGGGCTGCCGCTGATGGTGGCGGTTATTGGCGGCGAAACCCATCGTTTTCGGCCGTTGGTTGATCTGTACAGACAAGCGGGGGAAAGAGCTGGCTTCGCGCCTGACCAACTGAAAGTGGGTTTACATTCGCTCGGATATGTGGCCAATAGCAAGTCAGAAGCCGTCGCAGATTATTTCCCCGGTTATGCTGAAGCCTTCACCAAAATCGGCAAAGAGCGCGGCTGGCCGCCTGTGACCCGTGGGCGCTTCGACGCACAAAATGGGCCATCGGGAGCATTGTTGGTTGGTGGCCCAGAGGAGATTGCAGAGAAAATCTTGCGGCACAGTGAAGCGCTGGGTGGCATTGCCAGGGTCACTTTTCAGATGGACAATGCTGGTTTGTCGCATACACAACTTTTAAGAGCGATTGAGCTCGTCGGCACGCGCGTCGCACCATTAGTCAATAAGCATATTTCTTAATTGACAAGAAATTTGGCATGGTTCAATTAATTCTTGACCAGTACAAAAAGCGCACAGTTATGTCAAAAACGGCCGTTGTCAACCCGTTTCAACGGGTTTTCTATATTAGCCGCGCATTTGAATGCGTGGTGCTTAAGGAAAATGAAAATGGATAAATGGGAATATTTCACAACGATTTTAGAAGCAAATATGGCCAATAAAGCTGTGGCCGTTTCGGCTGAAATTCCACCTGGTGACCATCCCCAATACTCACCTTATGCGCTTATTCCTGAACTAAATAGTTTGGGTGCCAAAGGGTGGGAGTTGGTGCATATGGAAGCGGTTAGCATCGGCCGTAACCATGATGTTGTCAAACCCGATGCCAGTGCGATGAAATGGGGCCGTCACTATTTTTGTGCTTTCAAGCGCAAAACCGCTTCTTTTTGATTGTATGCTGGCGACGGCCGTTTCTAGGCTTGCTCCAATTCCATACGCAGCAACTCTAACTCGCGCTTTTTAGGCAAATACCACTTGTTAATTTCCCAACGACCGCCGTAGTAACTGAGGGGCAGCAAAATGACTAACATACCTAAAGCCCAAAGCGGTTTCGAATTGAGTAACAGCGTAATCGTTAGCACAAGTGTTAAAGGCAATATATACCAAATCATCATTGAACGACCCCGTTTGATAAGATGGTCGATTTGCCAGATCGCCTTATCGAGTTCACCCATAATTGTATGGTCGAATTGAACCTCTTCTTTTTGCCGTACCTTGCGCAGAATGAGAATGCTAATCGAAAAAATGATATACAGCGCGGGCAAAACATATTCATAGGTTTGCCCATCCCCTAGAAACGCATCGACAAAAAGCACAATGCCTATGATCAGATTGCCTAAAAACATCAGCCCTTCATAGACGTTGAGTTTATGATTTACAGACTTGCTCTTTTCTTGGATACGCGCGTAAAGGGCTTCCTCATCAATCGTGTATAGATTTTCGTCATTTTGACTATCCCAGATAGCTTGCAGTTCTTCAAATTCCATGATGCATCTCCTCTTCTGAATTGCGGCGCAAATGTTGTTTGATGCGGTGAATTTTGACGCCAACATTGCTCTCAGAAATACCAAGCAGTGCGGCTATCTCCTTGTAGCTGAACCCATCCAATAACAAGAGACAGACTGAACGGTCGATTGGCTCTAGTTGTGCAATTTGTGTATAGAGCCAATCGAGCCGTTCATCATGTGGTTGTGCTGTCATCGTCAGCGTGTGTTCTACATCTGTAATGGATTGTGTTTGGGGCTGTTTTTTCTGGTTGCGCACCCAAGTGGATGCTGTGTACAGGGCTACCCGATATATCCAGGTTGATGGTTTGGCTGCGCCGCGAAAGTCGGGAATGGACTTCCACACTTGGAGTGATATTTCTTGAAACAGATCATCTTGATCGTGTGGTGTGAATGCAAAGGAACGCACGATTTTGAAGAAGATGCCTTTATGTTGGGTTAACCATTCCCCAAATATCTGTTTCTGTTCACTTGCAAGCATTATTTGTTCTTTCGTCGCTGGTCTGTATACAGAAAAGCAGCTGTTGATGCCGTTAGGATGATGAAATATAAGGCATTTGCGTGTTCGCTGCCACGACTGAGCCAAGCCCCGATAATGATAACGGCCGCCCAGAGTAATGCATTCGCTATCCATTGTGTCGCACTCTCTTTTTCACATGCATAAACTTTTTTGATAAAATTTTTCATTTTGTTGTTCTCCAATAACTATATTTATCTAACAATTTTTAACCTTATACCTAACTAGTAGCAAAGCTGGTCGGATTTATTACAAAACATGAGAAATTGGGTTGGATCGGATTTGCTGGCCTCTGAAACAATCGATTGTGTAGGGAACAACGGCCGTTGCTCTCAAAAGCATTAACGCTCTATTACCTGCATACACAAACAGTTGAAATATAGTGCCGATCTGTATATTATTTAATACATATTAACTATTAATATGTATAAAGTAAAATCTGGATGGAACTCTAAACAATGTCATCGCGAACAACCTTTCTCAACGCAATGGAAAACTGGGTAAATCTCTATTTATTCCGATCCTTGGCTGAATATTTTGATTATTTAAAAACGACTGATGTCTCCATGCAGCAAGCCTATGTGCTCACATTCCTTCATTACAACGGACCAAGCCAAATGTCGCAGCTGTGCGAACACATGATGGTATCGCCGGCAGCGGCCAGCCAGATGGTGGATCGGCTTGAAAAGCAGAATTTAGTCGAGCGAGCCGCGGCACCTCATGATCGGCGTGTTCGTAATGTGCAGCTTTCTGAGCAAGGCAGCACTTTTGCCGTGCAGAGCATCGCCGCTCGACAAAATTGGATACAAGAAATTCCAGATAAATTAAATGCAGCACAGTTAGATCAAATCTCAACTGCGCTGCAATTGCTAAGCTCAATCTATTAGGGCGTTTGCATACTCCAGATTTCTGCCACAAATTTCACTAATTTACACGAAT
>CAYGMR010000155.1:0-558 GCA_964350725.1 uncultured Ardenticatenaceae bacterium
TGTGTGATTGTGGGTTGACGCTGTTGGAGACCACGGTTGCCCATAACAGTGCTTTGAATGCCGAAGGGGGCGGGTTGTCAGGTTCAGGCAGTTGGAATATTAATCACAGTACCATAAACAATAATGACGCCGATTTTGGTTTTGGAGGCGGCATTTATCATTTGGTGGGCATTCTTGCATTGACGAATAGTACAGTGAGCCATAATCAGGCATTGCAAGGTGGTGGGTTTTTACTTGATGGCATCACATCGATCCGTTTTTCTACCATAAGCAGCAATATTGCCACTGACGCAAACCATTCTGGTAGTGCAATCCTTATTTCTGCCGTTGCTGCTTCTGTGACGCTGACAGGCACTATTTTGGCCGACCATGAAGGTGATTATTCCTGCTACCACACTGATAACATGACCTCAGGCGGTAACAATATATTGCCCAACGAACATTGTGGCGACCCACTGCCGGGTGATCGGGTAGGGGTTGATGCCCGATTGGGCCCCTTGCAAGATAACGGCGGCCCAACTTTCACCCACGCTTTAATGCCCGACAGCCCTGCTGTTG
>CAYGMR010000155.1:568-11115 GCA_964350725.1 uncultured Ardenticatenaceae bacterium
CATAACAGGCGTAGAAGTTGATCAGCGTTTCGCTGCGCGTCCATTGGGCAGCCGCTGTGATATAGGTGCGTATGAGTTGTGGCAGCTTTCTGGTGTACCAAATTACCCTGATGATGTAGCGTTGTCCTGGGAGCCAGTTTATTTGCTTGGTTGCACATATGATCTGTTTGAATCGACAATACCTTATTTTACTCCGCAAGGGATGCCATCTTATGCGAATGTAGTTTCGGTTTATGACGTAAACGGCCGTTTAGGTAACCCCACAACCAACTACTTCTTTATCAACCGTGCGAATTGCGGTGGTGAATACCGCATCTACTCCAATACAGTTGGTGAATTCGATTTTGCGCTTGTGCCCGGAAATTGAGTAAAAAAGAATTGTCACAGTGGTGATGATTTCGGTTGATACCAGCCTCTTTAGCAACACCAATAACAGCATTGTGATTTGTTGCGTGACATATTGGTGTTAAACGGCCGTTTCTTCCATTCGTCAACTCACTTATTCTAATGCGTACACGCTGCCGTTGTAACTGCTAAAAAAGACATTGCCGTCGTCGACAGCCACAGATACTGCGACGAAATCATCGGTCTCGAATTGCCAAAGCTGTTCGCCGGAAGTTATGTCAACCGCGTAAAGGTTGGTATCATCACTGCCGAAATAAGCCACGCCATCAGCGATAACGATGGGGCCATGTACTTCATGTTTCGTTGTGAAGTGCCACAGTTCCGTGCCGCTGGCAGCATCGACTGCATAGACACGCTGGTCGAAGCTGCCGATGTAGACCACCCCATTGGCCACTGCGGGCGAAGATGAGATCAGACCTTCGCTGGGAAAGACCCATTTTTCTGCCCCGGTTGTGGCATCTAAAGCATATAGATTTTTGTCAAAGCTGCCCACATAGAGTGTGCCGTCCGCCACAGCCGGGCTGCTGAAAATACGGCCGCGTGTATTATATTGCCACAATTTCTGGCCTGATTGGCTGTCAACTGCGTGGATCACCCCGGCATCATCTCCCACATACACGGTTCCCCGGTAATAGGCTGGTGAAGATTGAATTGAGCTGACCGCTTCCATTTCCCAGATCATGGCACCACTTTGGGCATCTACAGCATAGAGAAACTTGTTATCGCTGCCGATGTAGACAACCCCATCAACAACAAGCGGCGATGATTTCATGGGGTCGAATGTCGTGGGATCAAACAGCCAGCGTTGGCTGCCGTCGGCAATATCCAATGCCAACAAACCACTGTTGCTGCCGACATACAATGATCCATCAGCGATGGCTGCGCTTGATGAAATTTTACCATTGGCCGCGAACTGCCATAATTCAGCCCCCGTGACCATGTCCACAGCATAAACAATGCCATCATCATTACTGAAATAGAGCACGCCAGCATCAATTATTGGGGAAGCGTGGATTTCATTTTCAGTTTCAAATTGCCATTTGACGCCAGACAATGTTTTAACGCCGCTGGCGTAGAGTTCACCCGTGCGTTGGTTGTTCCCGCGATATACAGGGGCGGGTTGAATGGTTTCCATAACGATTGGCGTGGCTGTTGGGGTTTCTGTGGGAGGCACGGCCGTTGCTGGCACTGCTGTCTCTGTTGGCGTTGTAGGCGTAGCGGTTAGGATGGGTGTGGCTGGCAGATTTGTTGGGGCGACGGCCGTTTCCGTCCGGCTCGTACAGCTTGTTACCAACACGACCCCTGCTAATAAAAAGCTGATAGCTAATCGCACAATAAAAAATTGAGTTAACATTCGTTTCCTGCTCCTATAATTGGTATGATGTGGGCATACGACCCATGCTCAAACGTAGTTGAAACTAATACCAACCAGCGTAACTGCCACTATCGTTTTTGTCTGGTGTTAATTCGTACCAATTCGTGAAATTAGTGCAATTCGTGGCAAAAAAAGAAGTTTGATCCATGTCCGACCATTTTCAATTTGCCGATACATTCGGCCAACTCGTGCAACAGTCCCATTATACGCCGGGTCAGTTGGCGGCCCTTTCCGGCATTCCCAAAACAACGATTGTCAACTGGCTGACAGGTCGCGTACGCCGGCCACGTCGCTGGCAGGCGCTGATTAAATTGGCGAGCGCTTTACGCCTCAACAAAGCCGATACGAATGCATTGCTCAGCGCAGCCGATTACCCTGCGCTCGACGAACTGATAGCCACTGCTTTAGAGGAGGAGCGCAGCTTATTAACACCTTGGCAGCATACGACAACCTATTTTCCCAGCCGTTTACGTGCGCCCTTTCAGGCTGTCGCTGCTGTGCCCTACTTTGTTGGCCGCCAGCATGAACTACAAATTTTAACTGAGGCGTTGTTGTCGCCATCCGCACACATTGTCACAATCACAGGGATGCCCGGCGTAGGTAAGACCGCGCTGGCAGTGCAGTTGGCCACTACTTTGCGAGATCATTTTGTCGATGGGGTTTTGTGGGCACGTGTAGATGCCTCTGATTCTATGTCAATTTTGAGCACATTTGCGGCTGCATACGGCCGTGACGTCAGTCGTTATGCTGACCTGGTTAGCCGCAGTCGGGTTGTGCGTGATTTGCTGGTGGACAAACAAGTGTTAATCATTCTGGATAATGTGCCCAGCAGTGCCGCCATTGAGGCACTGCTGCCACCTGTGGGTAACTGCAGGCTGCTGATTACCACACAGCGCCATGATTTGCTGGTTTTGGCCGGTGGTCAGCGCCTGCATTTGGAGCCATTTTCGCAGGATTCAGCGGCGGCGCGGGCGCTTTTTGAACAAATATTAGGCTCAGAATGGGTTTCACGCGAGGCAGAGATGTTGGCCGAGTTAGCCGCTGCATTAGGCTATTTGCCCCTGGCCTTGGTGCTGGTTGCTGGTCGGCTGGCATATGAACCGGGCTGGTCGGCGGCAGATTTTGTCGCCCGTTTGCGCCAGGCTGAAACACGCCTGGATGAATTTCGTTTGGAAACACAAAGTTTACGCTTATCTTTTGACGTAAGTTTTGAGTTGTTAACGTCGCAGCAACAACTTTTTTTTACAGCCTTAGGTGTATTTGAGGGACAGGATTTTGCTGATACGGCCGTTGCTGCCATCACAGACACAGATTTACCCACAACCCAAGATAGATTGCGCCACCTGGCCACCTTGTCACTCATCCATACAACTGCGCCGGGTCGTTACCACCTGCATCCCCTATTACGCGCTTATGCGTTGGAAAAAGCGAGCGCCAGGCAGTTTGTGCCGCGCATGGTTGGCTATTTTGTGACCTATGCCGAAACCCACACACACGATTATGCAGCGCTCACACAAGAATTCAGCAATATGCTTGCGGCTTTGGATGTGGCCTATGATTTACAAGCTGGCGCTGAATTACAGCGTGGCGTTTTGGCGCTTATCCATTTTCTACAGACGCGCGGCCGCTTTGATTTAGCCGCAGCTTATTTGCAATGCGCCGCTGAACTGGCAGCAGCGCCGCTTGACCGCGCAACCATCATGTTTCACCAGGGTCGTCTGGCCCGCTTGCAGCGCAGTTACGAAACGGCCGTGACATTGTTGAAGGCAGCCCACGAAATCGCACAAGCAGCAAACCAGCCATATCTGTTGAGCGCGATTTTAACTGAGCAGGGCGTTTTGTCCGCCTGTCTGGGTGCGTATGCACAGGCTGCTGATTATTTTGCAATGGCCTTACCCTTGGCGCGGCGCAGTCACAATGATGAGGCGCTGGCCACTCTGTACCATGAGTTGGCCTTATTGGCCGGTTCAGAGGGGGAGCACACAAAAGCCGCAGCTTATTTGATAGAGGGCTTGGTTAGGGCGCGCCGGTTCAAGCGCGTGGAAGCGATTGTGCCTTTCTTGCGTGGGCTGGGAAATTTGGCCAATAGTCGGGGCGATTTTTCCGAGGCGGCGGCTTATTTTGAGGAGGGGCTGGTTTTAGCACGTACAATTGATGATCGCTTCGGCAGCGGATCCCTGCTTAATAATTTGGGGTCTATGGCGATCATTCAGGGGCAGTTTGATGTGGCAGCACAATATTTTCAAACGGGATTGGCTGAGACGCAAACGGCGCTGGGCCAACATCCGGTTGTGGCGATGTTGATCGCTAATGTCGGGTCTTTGGCATTGGAACGCGGTGATTTTGATACGGCCGTAACCCATTTCCAGACCAGTTTACAGATGGCACAGGCGTTGCGCCATCAAGAATTGATCATCTTGATGCACCTGGACTTAAGCACGGTGGCGCGTCGTCGCGGCCAGTTTGACCGAGCTGAAAAGGAACTGCTGCCAGGGCTGTCCTTGGCGCAAAAAATCGGACATCGGCGTTTTGTGGGGCGTTTGCTCAATGAACGCGGCCGTTTATTGTTGGCAAAGGGGGAGTTGGCAACAGCGCAAGCGGTTTTTAATGAGGCAATGGCATTGATACGGCCGTTGGAAGCACAACCGGAATGGGCAGAGGCACTTTATGGCTTAGCACAAACAGCAGCCGCCCAAGCCGATGATATCACAGCCAAGTGCCTGTCAACAGAAGCGATCAACATGCTGGCGCAAATCAGACCGTTAAGAGCGGAAGAAATCAGGCAGTGGCAAAATAATGCCGATCAATAAACCCTATGACTATGCCCACATGTATTTACTGTTGCGCTAAACGTTCGGCGAGCCAGACTTTGATTAGCGATTGACGGGGCACACCGAGTCTTTTTGCAGTTTGATCGATTTTCTGCAACATCCAGATAGGAAAATCCACGTTGACCCGTTTCTGCTCTTGATCTGGACGATGGCCCTCAGACAATTCGAGGTAAGGCGTGATGTCTACCTCACCACTATCAAATAACTTGTCTAAATCCTTAGCCTTCATAAAGGTTCACCTCTTCTTTTCTAGAGCGCCTAACTGAAATAATCCTGATATGCTTTTCTCTCAGCGTGTAGATAGCTGACCAATGTTTTTTGTCGATTAGCCCAATCAGGACGAATCTTATACAGATAGTTGTTGGCGTTGTTTACTTAAACATTACTGGCAACCATACTTTGCGTTCTACGCCTGATCCTTGTCCATTTGGATACAAAAATCCGCCCGACATTTTGTAGCTTGAACTCACTACAACATCCGTAGCCGGTTGGCCGATGACGACGTTTACCTTGTAACTCGCAGAATCGGCCGTACCGCCGCTCATGGTGACAAAACGTTCCAATGTGAAATGTGTTGATGACTGCGCCACCACGATCCCAACAGAGATCAGCAGGAGCACAAGCACGATGAGGATAAATTTGCGTTGACTCATAACGACTGACCTCCTAATCGATGTTGATAAATAGGGGAATGGTGCCAGTTGCTGTGTCGATTGGACCGGCAACTTTGCCTATAACTATCCCATCAGCTTCACTGCTCGCCAGCGCCAGCGCACCGCTGGCCCCAATGACAATTTTGTCGCCAATTTCGTGACCGCTCTTAAACGCCAAACTGCCCACATTAACTGCTGGTGCCAACCCCTCGGTCACGATAATGAGATAATCACCAGGTGCAACGACACCTGTAATTGGCGCGAAATCAATGTATTTCCTGCCATCTTCGAGGGTGATGATCTCATCTATGACCGCCTCCTTAACCACACCAATGACAGCGTTGTGATTGGTGGCATTCACTTTAGCGACCCCCAGCATCGGTTGACCATTTTCTGGCGATGAAGCAACGCCAACCATGGCTACTAAATCACCCGGCTCGATGACGCTGTCCCCTAAATTGACCACAAGAGATTGGCTATTGGCTGCACGATCAACATAGGCATTTGCGCTTATGCCGCCCGCACCTCCAAAATAGGCATCGTAAAAACTATTGGAACCTTGTACATACATACCGCGATAGTTACTGCTAAAAATACGGGCACCGTAGCCGGCTTCACCTGCTGAGTCGGTACCGCGTGCATAAAGACCTTTACCACCTTCAAAGTAGCCGCCTTCATTGTAAAAACTGTAGCTGTTGGAAGTGTCGCCACGGCCGTATACACCTACACCTTGATTGCTTTGACCATAAACACCAGGGGCAAGAATGTTGTCGTGAGTACGGTTTGCACCGCTGTAGCCATAAACGCCAATCCCGTTTGTGCTGTAGAAATAACCAGCGTAGCCTTGATTTTCATTGCTGCCGCCATCAAAGCCGTAAATCGCATACCCATCTTGCGTTTGCCCATAAATAGCACGGCCGTTTTCCGCCAGACCATAGATCGCATTGCCGGTTGTCGATTTGCCCGTTATCGCGCCACGATTAAAGGCGAAGGTATCATTGTTCATATCAACTTCAAGTAAGTAGTTATTGGGAATTGCATTGGCTGTGCCTTTGATAACGGCACCGGGACGCAGCGTGTGCGCCATAGGGGTCGGTAAAATCTCTTGGCGCGGTGTCAATAATTCGCCATTAATGCTTTGTGCAACCCACAGCTCTTCGCCATTGAAAATGTCGGTTGTGATATTTAGCCGCGCTTCAAATAGACCATCGTTCACAGCGGTATTGAGGTTGCCGCTGTCCCAGAGCAAGTCGCCGCCGGCTTGTGCATTATAAATTTGAAACTGCATAGTATATGTGCCGTTCAGTGGACTGTCGTTTTCGTCGGTGAGATACCCTTGATAAGTGGTGGCGTCGCCAATGGTCGCCACAGGTGCAAGCGCAGGTTCAGTTGCATCTGCCCCGACTATAGTGGGCCAATAGGCGCCCAAGCCACCAAGCAGCAGCAGTCCTACGACTGCTATAAAAATTTGAGTAAGTAAACGATTCGATTTCATGGATTCTCCTTATAAAATTAAGTCTTAGATTTATGGAAATGACAGACTGCTTTTAGATGTATATTTGTGTGCTGTGTTTTTTATTTAGCGTCTAATTGCAACTGCAATGCCAAGGTCGGTGGGTAAGTGGGATCAAGCAGCAGACTTTGTTGGACTGCTTGCTGGGCAGCATCCAGGTTGCCTTGTTGGTAATAAACAGTGGCGAGTCCCAGATGAAAATCGGCCGAATCGGGCTGCCACCGGACTGCTTGCTCAAATGCGTTTTGTGCCGCTGTAAGGTTGCCGTTGTGCAGCTGTGTCCAACCTAAAATGCCATAGGCAATGCCATCGGTGGCATCGAGGTCAACCGCCTGCTGTGCTTGTTTTAGCGCCGCTGCATGATTGCCTGCCCGCAATGCCAAATCGGCGTATTGTTGATGGGTTAACCCAATGGTTGGTGCCAGTGTGATAGCCTGTTCATAAGCTGCATAGGCCAGTCCGATTTTCTCCGGTATTTCGCTTGCCGCACGCCCATAGATGGCGGCGAGTTGGGTGTATAAAACAGGATTCGTTGGGCGTAACTGTATTGCAGCTTGCATTGCTGTTTCGGCTTGTTCAAAATGGCCTGCTTGTGCTGCGGTCAGAGCTACAGCGCCATGATAGGCGGCGCGCTTTGGTTGGTAGCCAACGGCCGTTTCATATGCAGCCAACGCCGCCGAGCGGTCTCCCCGGTTTAATGCCTGTGTGCCGCGCCAACTATGCATGTCGGCCAGCAGTGGGCGTAAGTTGCTTTGCCAAACCGCCCAGCCCACTAACAAGACGATTGCCACAACGATAACCTTTCCTGCGTGGCGCAGATTGGGTAAAGGAACTGGTTCTTTATCCTGCTTGTTTGTGGTTGCTGTCACAATTGCCAGCAGCAGCCAAAAGACAACGGCCGTTGCGGCCACATCAAATAAAAACAGATTGCCGACAAGCTGGGCGCAGATTGCTGCCATGCAGCCCGCCAGCCAACGTGGGTCAAGCGTGTGCGCAGCTGGCATGGGGGCAGGTGCTTTTAATCGCTGCCAACCTTGCCATAAGATAAGGGCGATAAGTATGATGAAAACGGCCGTGGCCACAATACCATAATTCAGTGACCAATCAAGCAGCCAATTGTGAGCGCGATCAACGACGATGCCGCGCCCCTGATAATAGACAAGCTGTGGAGGATAAACGGACGGGAAATGTAGTTCCAATGTGTCAGCCCCATAGCCGAGCCATAAATGTGACCACAGCAGACGCAGTGACGCTTGCCAGATAGTCCAGCGTGCTGCAATTGAGCCGCCGCTTGTAATGGCTTGTTGCAAAATGAGCAGCAATGCGCCACTTAAAACTGCAATGCTGCCCAGCCCGCTAAGCCAGCGCAAGCGCCTTGACCAGTGCGGCGCATGTTGTAACCAAAAAAGCAGTCCGACAGCGACGACAGCGGCAATCCAGGCGCCGCGTGCCCGGGTTAGAACAATGACAATGAGTTCCAGCGCGGCTAATGTGCCAAAGCCGAAACGCTGCCACTTAGCTTGGGCTAACTGGGCAGCCGTGAGTGTGAGCGGTAGCAGTAGGGTTAGATAGGCACCGGTGAAGTTGGCACGGCCGAGTGTGGTTGTTAAAGGACTGCGGGCATCGCTTGATACGGGCAGTGGCTGCCAACCGGCTGCTTGGGCGAGTCCGAGCAGGGTGATGGGAACGGCCGTTAACACCATCACCAACAACAGTTGTCGGCTATTTTGAGCATTTATTCGTGTAGCGACAAGAATGAAGAGCAATAAATAGCTGAATTGTGTCAGCAGACCATTGGCACGCTCTAGGCTGCCGAAGAGAGCAATAAATGGATTTGGACTGAGGATAGTTGAGAGTGTCAGAATGAGAAAGAGGATGATGACGAGGTTGCGTATACGTGTGGGCAGGGGGTTGGGGGGCTGCCCAGCCAGCCAGGCGCCTAACCATAACACCGCCAATATCCAGATCAATGTGCGCAGTAGCCATATTTTGGATGCTTCAAATTGCTGCTCGACCCAAAAATTGACGAATAAGGGTGTCAACAACACGATCAACAGCCAGATTGCCTGTTGTCCTGTTTGCAGTGGATGGTCAGCTGTTGAGCGTTCTTGCATGGGTTATTACTTCTTGGTAAAGATAATTTTGCATATGAATGGGTACTGTAACCGCTCAATATTTCAGAGTGTTTTATGTCGGAATGGTATTCCGGCTGTCGGATTATCAATCCGGCCTATATTTTGTCTCGCCATCTTCTGAGAAAATACAGCAATACCTGTGTTATAGTCCAAAAATGGACATAGTTCAATTCTTACGACATATCCTGCTTGTGCACTGGCAAACCCTTGCAGATCACACAGTTGGTTTTCGTGGTTCAGAACAATATGCACAGTGGAAAGTGCTGCTGCACCATTTCTATGATCCCTTCCCAACGGTCCAACATTATGCGCTGGTGACAAATGGGATAAAATAAGGGTATGTTGGCAGAAATTCAAGATGTCCAAATTGAACAAACTCCAGAACGGTTGAAGGTTGTCTTGCCTATCAAGCGTAGATGGGGTTTGTTGATTCTATTCACTGTGCTTGTCTTAATCTGGGTAATTGGTCTCATTTGGGGCATCAGATACACCATTTGGGATATTGCCCTTTCTGGTGAGCGCTTTGCCTTTTGGTTTACACTCATGCTGCTCGCCTGGCTATATATTTGGTACCGGCTGGGCAAGATTGTGTGGAAGCAGTGGCAATATTACACAGCTAACCGCGAAATTCTATTCATCAATCAAGAAACACTTATCATTCGGCGGCCCGTCTCCTTTATGGGCATAACAGATGCCTATGACATGGAACACGTCACTCCCTTTTATTATTACGACGAAAAAAAATGTTTGGCTTTTGCCTATGGATCCCAACGCATCGATTTTGGTTATGATCTAAATCCAGAAACTGCCCACCAACTAGCGATGGCACTCAACGAAATCTATTTCCCTCCATTAGATGATGAGGATTACTGATTTTTCTCACCACAGAGCACAGGGATCACAGAGGATTTTGAATTAGGTTACTCAAAATTCTCTGTGGCCTCTGTGATCTTTGTGGTGAAATAAAGCTTCTTGCGGCGACTTGTATGACAGAGAACGAAATTTGGAACAAAACCCTTACGCCACACGATTTGGCTTGTCGCCTTGCTGCCTATGTGCCATCAACGCTTACAAAACGACTGCTAACCAGCAATAAAATTAAAGCCGGACAGGTAGATTTTCTGGACGCAGCCACGATGTTTGTTGACATTTCTGGTTTTACAATGATGTCAGAAGCATTGGCCGCTGATGGACCGCGTGGGGCTGAAGAGTTAAACCGGGTGTTGTTGCTCACCTTTGATGCGATGGTGACGGTTATCCATCAGTTAGGGGGTGCTGTGGCGCATTATTATGGGGATGCGATGGCGATTTATTTTCCCGATAATGATGACCAGACTGTACAGCGTGCTTTGGCTTGTGCGCGTATTATGCAAGAATTAGTTAACAGTCGTTTTCAACGTGTTGAAGTCCAACGGCCGTTTCAAAAAAACCACCTCTTTGAACTCACAATCAAAATTGGGGTCAGCTACGGCCGTTGTTATGAAATCGTGTTGGGTGATGAAAAAACAGGCTATGAATTTGTGGTGATGGGAACGGCCGTTGACGATGCCGCCCAAGCTGAAAGACAAGCTCGTGCTGGCGAGATCATTGTTGCCCAACCGGCCTTGCAACAGATTGGTACAACCGTCGCTACAC
>CAYGMR010000156.1:0-2003 GCA_964350725.1 uncultured Ardenticatenaceae bacterium
CTACGGGGCAGCAAATTCCTTCCTATTGGGGATTAGGATTGTATCCAACATCCTGGGCCAATGGTGCAACCTACGGAACTGTAGCCAATGCACCAACTTGGATGTGGGAAGTCCCCACAATGGGCGAGCCATGGTTACATGAATGGTTGCATGGGGTCAGCCCCTTTTATGCTGATCGGGGATATATCATGCCGACGGGTGACGCAGATGGGGGCAGTTCACATGGTTATGTATATTCTGCGACTACGGGGTGGATGGATTATTACGAAGATTTGATGACAGGAAATGTCTTGGAAAATAATTCCTTAACGGGAATTACGGCCGCTGCATGGCAAAGTGGCGCAATATTGGGTCACAGATCACGTGTTTTTGCTGATTATTTCCGCACTGATTCGTTAGACAGTTATCAGCAAGTTGGTTCTGTTGCCTGGGATGCGACCAATGAATGGATGCAGATGAATGGCAGTTCAATGACCAGCAGTCAAATTGATACGGCCGTATCATTTCAGAGTAACTTTGGCTTATGGGACGGCTTTAGTGGAGCGTAATCATATTTCAATCATGCGTAATGATACTTGGGGGACACTCTATCCCTTAGTGCTTGACCCCGGTTGGTACACAGTGAAAATGCAGGTTGATCAAAGCACGAGCATGATGCGTTTAAAGGTATGGCCAGATGGCACAAACGAGCCTGCCTGGCAGGTTGCACAAGCGGTTGATACTGATTGGACGGTTACTAATGTAAGCTATCGTTATTTTGGTGCAGGCGCAACTTGGGTAGATGATCTATACGCCATAGGATCAGTCAATCAGACATATTTGCCCCTGATTATGCGATAGCTATATTAACATTTAGTATGTTAACGGCCGTTGCGCACAGACAGCCCGCAAAAGTTCAACTTCTTCAAGAAGTTGAACTTTTGCTTCTAATTGCAGTGATTGAATACCATAAGAATCATGCTTGCATAAGTTTCTACAGCTTTTGTGCCAATTTGAGTTAGTTCTTTTTCTGTCAAGTGACGTGAAGCAGGCATCATTTGGATTAGATTAAGCAGTGATTCTGCCTGTAAATTAAGCGGGAAGTTGATATTTTCGACGCTTTCTAAGTGGAAAGTAGGGGCGAATTGCTGTTCGATAAAGGCTTGTTTAGCGGGTTGAATGTTTAACAACCCAAATTCCTGTCGTAAAGCTTGTAAATGATCAGCCTGTGGAATGACAACCAGCAGATGGCCACCTGCACACAAGAGGCGAGAAAATTCATCTGGGTTGCGTGGCGCGAAGATGTTGAGCAGCAAGTGGGTTGAGTTGTCTGCAAGCGGAATTTGTTTTTTGATGTCGGCGACCACAAAACGGCCGTTTCTAACCTTTTTCGCCGCCATCCGAATCGCATCCTTACTCAAATCAACCCCGTAGTAACAGGGTTTAAGCCCCAATCCCTGTTGAATTTGCTCCAGATAATAACCTTCGCCACAACCTGCATCCAGTACGGCCGTTTCTGATTTATTCGTATAGTCAATATCAAGGCCACGCATCATTTCCAAAAGCGCGTCCACTAACGGCTGATAATGGCCGGCATCCAAAAAGCGCCGTCGCGCTTGCAACATTGTTTTGCTATCGCCAGGGAATTTGGGCATTTTTGTGCCGCCTGGGATCAGGTTGACATAATTCTCTTTGGCTAGATCGAAGGTATGATTTTGTGGGCAGCGTAGGGAACGGCCGTTTAACCGAAACCACTCACCACAAAGCGGACAAATCAAATGAGGAACACAGGGTGTCCAAGATAATCGATCGATAGCAGGCTGCATCAACCTACTATAAATGTTATCGTTTGAAATGCAACCGCTGAATATGTGGTTATGTGGTGGCTATTTAAGGCATGTTCAGTGCATTTCAACGCACTTCCTTTTTTATAGCTGCGGATTTCAATCCGCAGGTGTTCAATCCGCAGCTGAGTTTGCAAACTTCCTGATATTACGTAAACTTCAGAGATGGACAGAATTGAT
>CAYGMR010000156.1:2013-4494 GCA_964350725.1 uncultured Ardenticatenaceae bacterium
ACAGTCAGTTGGCCCACACCAAAAATGCGTGCAGCGATGGCAGAAGCCCTTGTTGGAGATGATGTTTATGGTGAAGACCCAACCGTTAATACATTAGAAGCATTGGCCGCCGCTAAGTTAGGCAAAGAAGCGGGTTTATTTGTGGCCAGCGGCACAATGGGCAATCTTGTTGGGCTGCTCACGCATGCTGGTCGTGGTGATGAAGTCATCATTGGGCAGGACAACCATGTGATGATGTGGGAAGCGGGCAGTATAGCCGCTTTCGGTGGCATTTTTCCGCATGTATTGCCGACGGATGAATACGGCCGTTTAGACCTAGAATCTGTCGCTGCCGCCGTACGCTCTGATGATCCTCACTTGCCACGGACCCGTGTGATCCATGTTGAAAATAGCTATGGCAACAAATGTGGCTATCCCCTTCCGGTCGATTATTTTGCTAACATCCGTGCCATTGCCGATGAAAATAATTTGGCTGTGCATATGGATGGGGCGCGTTTGTTTAATGCGGCCGTTGCTTTGGATGTTGATGCCAGCGCAATTGCACAACATGTAGATTCGGTCACGTTTTGCCTCAGCAAAGGTTTGTGTGCCCCAGTTGGGTCCATTGTTTGTGGTTCAGCCGCTTTTATTCGCGAGGCACGACGCACACGTAAAGCGTTTGGTGGTGGCATGCGCCAGGCAGGTATTTTAGCGGCGGCTGGAATCGTGGCGCTTGACGAAATGATCGACCGCTTGGCTGAAGATCATGCCCATGCGCGTATGTTGGCTGAAGGTCTTTCTACGATCCCTGGCATAAAAGTCGATAGTGACAAAGTCAAGACAAATATGGTATTTTTTAGCATGACAGATGATGTCAAACTGTCGTCAAAAGAAATTCGGGCGCAATTACGTGCCAAAAACATTTGGGTCGGCGATAATGGCCCACAAAGTTTTCGTGCAGTCACCCATTATTGGATAAATCATGACCATGTAGCTAAATTTTTGGAAACTTTACGGTCGATATTGGCAGCGTAAACAAACCAGCACAAATTAATACCTGTCGTCCATATAAATCCGTGTTAACTTGTTGCCAACCATCTTGTCGGCCAACAACCTTGTATCGTTTATTGGATTGTGTGCAGTTGGATGAAAGTTCATCATTCAACCTTCATCCTTCATAATTTACAGGACAGATCATCATGAACAACACATTCATCGGGCAAACTATCAATGAACGCTATCGTTTAGATTCCCTGTTGGGTGATGGCGGTATGGGCAGTGTGTACCGTGCCTTCGATCAAAACTTACAGCGTAAAGTGGCTATCAAATTGATGCACGGTCACTTTGCGCGGCAAGAAGAGTTCCGTCAGCGTCTCGTACAAGAGGCACAAACCGCCGCACGATTAGACAACCCTTCGATTGTCCAAATTTATGATTTTGGTTCCTCAGATATTGGCCCTTTTATTGCCATGGAGTATGTAGAAGGGGGCAGCCTACGCGAACATCTGCAGCGTTTGCAGCGCATGAACAAATATTTGCCTTTTAACCAGAGCTTGCAAATCGGCATCCAAATTGCGGAAGCCTTGGATTATGCTCACAAGGAAGGCGTTATTCACCGCGATGTAAAGCCTGGCAACATCCTGCTCAAACGACTTAGCCATCCCGATGAAGTTGGTTCGCAACCATTTCGTGCCAAGCTGACAGATTTTGGATTGGTTAAATTGATTGAGGGTTCACCAATGACCCAAAGCGGTGCAACGGTAGGCACACCAACATATATGTCCCCCGAGCAATGTGAAGGGGGCGGTTTAGACGGCCGTTCAGATCTTTACTCCTTTGGCATTGTTATGTATGAATTGGTGACAAACCGGCTGCCATTTGCATTCCAAACATTGGCAGATGCCATTTCTACACATCGGCGCGGTGTGCAACCAGCCCCCGCGAGTGAATACCGTTCTGATGCCCCCCAACTGATCAACAGCTTTCTAGCAAAAGCATTAGCAAAGTCTCCCGAAGACCGTTTTACATCGGGCCACGAAATGGCACAAGCATTACGTGCCGCTTTGATCGCCCTCGAAGGTGCGCCTACCCGTGTGATGATGCGGCAAGAGTTGAATATCTTAGATGAAGTTGATCAGCCGCCAGAAGGGTACGAACTACACATCCTAACGCCCAATCATCCGGCTAGTGTCGTACACCTGACACAATCCGTTTATACCTTAGGCCGCAATGTAGATAATGATATTGTGCTGCCTGCCGAAGGGGTTTCACGTCATCATACGCGTTTACAAGCGACTTCTTTGGGCTGGGAAGTCGTCGATTTAGGGGGTGCAAATGGTACCTGGATTGATAGTCGGCGTTTAAGGCCAAATGAACCAGCACCTATTTCCCCTGGGTCTACAATTCGCATTGGTCCGTACGAATTAGCTCTCGAAGGGCCGGAAATAACGCAGGATGCATTGGGGGAAGGTTCAGCCCTGGTTACTGCGGTTATTCCTGTCG
>CAYGMR010000156.1:4504-11101 GCA_964350725.1 uncultured Ardenticatenaceae bacterium
CACATTTGAAGCGCAACAACCGCTGCGTCCAAATGTGCCCTTAGGCGTATTTGCTACGCAGGAAACATTTGTGGTTGAGCCAGAAAAGTCTGTCGAGATTCGAGTTGAAGTGACTAACTATGGTGATTTGGATGATCGTGTCACGTTGCGCGTAAGCCGAGTTCCCCAAGAATGGATTCAGACACCACCCCGTTTTGTGACTGTAAAGGCGGGCGAGACTATCCAACAACTGCTTGTCCTTCGTGTTCCCAAAACCTCCAAAACCCCTAGCGGTTTGCAGCGTATGAAGTTGCAATTGGTCTCGCAGCGTTTTTCAACGATCAATGTTGCCATTATTATTAATTTAAATGTTCAACAGTTTGTCGCTTTTTCTGCAAAGATGGAGCCACAGCATGTTCAAGTGCCGGCTGATGTTGTGATAACGGTACAGAATGTGGGCAATGCAGCTGGTTATTTTGTGGTTGCAGCGCATGATCCTACTGAGAGTTTACACTTTTTTGGTGAAAAGGGGCGCATTTCACTCCAACCGACCCAGGTGGCGACGGTTCCGCTACGTATAGAAGCGGCGAATCAACCGCTTTTGGGTGCGACAGAAACGATCCCTTTTAAGGTTAATGTCGGTTCGCGGCAAGGTGGCAAGCAAATTCTGTCTGGAGAGGCTGATGTCAACGGCCGTATTCCAAACTGGCTCATGATTCTCTTGCTATTTTTGGTGACTGTCGCCTGTGTCTTTGTGGGTATTGCCGCTGTGACTAATTGGATGCGGGGCGGCAGCGAAGAGCCGACTCCTGTGGTGCCCGTTGGTCCTGCTGCGACAGTGTTAAGCGTTATAGGTGATGTGCGGGTACAGGATGATGATGAAGTAACGGCCGTTACCCCCGGTAGAACGATTTTGGCTGGTTCAACGATTACAACTGGGTTTGATGGGCAAGTTACCTTGTTGTTAAATGATAAAAGCACCCTCTTCTTAACCGAAAATGGCTCATTAACAATAATAAGTTATGCCACAGATCCCAATGCCTTAAGCCAATTATCGATCTTTAAGCTGAACCAAGGGGATTTACTATTGCGTAAACCTGCTCCCGGCAACTTGCTGCAAGTGCAAGGCCAAAACAGCAACAATATTGCTTCCCTACAATATCAAGAATCGGGTAGTTCGGCTGCTAAACCCACGCATTTGGGTAAACGCGCTCAGCAGAGCAGTGTTGACAGCTTTATGAGCGTGCGTGTGACTGACATTTCAATTCTTGTTTCCTGCTTTACAGGTCAATGTAGAATGTTAGATAATGGCACGGTATTACCTGCTGGTATGGAGCTTGAGGTAACAACCAATGGCATTACCAGTGCCCCAAAAGTAATTACACCTACTTCATTGAGCTATCAATATTGGCAGGTTAAATGTGATCAATGTTTGCCCTCACTGGAACCAGCGGTAACTGTCACAGCAACGACGACAGCTACTGTCGATCCAAATAGTACTGCAACAATAATACCATTGACCCCATCGGCAACACCCGATTTGGTCGCTGACAACGATGGTGATGGTCTTAGCAATGGGCAGGAAGTATTAATCGGGACTGATCCCAATAATTGGGACACAGATGGCGACCGGCTCAGTGATGGACAGGAAGTCAAAACATATGGGACACAGCCATTAAACCCCGATACCGATCGTGACCGTCTGCAAGATGGGGATGAAGTTTTGGTTTATTTCACCAAACCTACCCAAGTTGATACGGATCAGGATTCTTACAGTGATGGTGTTGAAGTACTCGATCTTGGCTCTAATCCTTTAGATCCAAATGATCCATTACCAAGAACACCAACTCCCACGCCTTCACCCGGCAGCACTGCCACGGCGACAGCGACGTTTGTGGTGCCACTGACACCTACAAATACGCCTATTGTAATTGTCACGCCTACCAATACGACTACCCCCTTAGCGACAGCCACGAACACGCCCCCAGCAACAGCTACGAACACACCGCCGGCGACAGCTACGAACACACCCCCCCCAACGGCTACGAACCCGCCGCCTGCGACGGCGACAAACACGCCATTGGCAACAGCTACGAATACACCGCTGGCGACGGCGACAAATACGCCATTGCCAACCGCGACGAATACACCACTGGCGACGGCGACAAACACGCCAACCATATCCCCAACAAATACCATATCTGCGTCCATTGGTTTCGACGGAGGTTTGATGCCCCTTGTTACGTTAACGCCAGAGATGGTTGATATGCCTGCTACAAAAACAGTTGATTTGGGCATTTCAAGTTTTAATGGGGCAATTGAATGTATTACGGCCGTTACCCCCACGCTTGACGGGAAATTCAACCCAGAGGAATGGCCAGCATTGCCCCTGACGATCCTTGGAGATGGCCAAATCCAGCTTTACAGCACACGTGATGCAACCCATCTCTATGTTGCCTATCTAATTAGTGACACAACTTATGACGCGAATGATGCTGTGAATCTGTTTATCGATACATTGAATAATGATCTGTTGGATAATGCAGATCGGCGTTTCGTGGTGGCGCGTGACGGCCGTACAGAAGTATGGGCTGGCGCTAAAAGTGGATGGAATAGTAGTTACTTGTCTGGGAATTGGCAGGCAGAGACCGGCGAAGCCTTAGATGGCTGGCTGGTTGAAATGTCGATAGACGTGGCTGCTGAAATGCCGATGCTGAGGGATTCTTTTGGTTTGATGATACAAGTACAAGCGCCCGGCAGACAAATGCTCGCACCAAATGGAGCTGATTATAATATCCCGCTTTCATGGCAAAATGTACTTGACTCTGGCTGCTGATTGACTGATAAATCTAGTAGTTCGACAATGTTCTTTTGTCGGGTTGCAGGTAGCGCGATTTGGTAAATCGCAGCGGAACGATTTGGCAAATCGATTTACAACTATCCGTAAAAATTTGTTTGATGGACTACTAGTTTTCCTGGAAATAAAAAAGGTCTGGCACTTTGCCAGACCTTTTTCTTTTACGCAACTAATTGTTAACTATTCGGCCCACCCAATTTCAAGGGCGTGGCAGATGCCGCGTGATAGCCAGCCGTCACTCGTATCTGGTGCCGGGTTGACGATTTGGAGCATTACCGGTTCGGCATCGGGACCGCTGTAATAGAGCACATGGACATACACTGATGGGAAAGTGATGTCGATGCCTTCGATCCAGCCGCTGTCTTTCCAACCCTCTTCTGCATACCAGGATGCCAGATGGCGGCCGCCCGTTTCTTGGGCCACATACAGACCGCGTTTGGCTTCATCGCCACTCACATCGAAGTTGAAGCGCAGGCATGAATCAAGCCGGGGTTCTTTCGTGGCTGTGGGTGTGAGTTCTGGTGTCGCAGTGGCAGATACGGCCGTTGCAGTGGGTGTAATCGGTGTCTCTGTAATAACGGCTGTCGCTGTAGCCGTTGCCGTCGCTGTGGTTTCCGGTGTTACCATTACCTCACCAGTTGGTGTTGGCGACACAGTCACTGTGGCTTCAGGAGTCGTTGCCGGTTCAGTTGGTGTCGCCGATGGTGTCTCAGTCACTTCTTGTGTGGGTGTCGGCGACGGCGTCTCTGTAAACACCATCGTTGGCGTGGCCGTTGGTTGGATTACTGTGTCACACAGTTTGATCCAGAAACCAGCGCTGTCAGCCGCAAAAACCTTTAATTCACCCGCTTCAGGCACAACAAATTGACCTTCAAACACCAACCCTTGGTTAATCGTATGGATGACGTCACCCTCTAAATAGAATTTATTGACACGATCATCTACATCATCATCGATGCCTTTATATTCGACGACACATCCGGCGGGCACAGAGCCAAAACTTTCCCAATTGTGGAAATCGGCTGGTGGCACTGTTTCGCTGCCAGAAAATGCCCAGACACGTTCACCGGCAACGGCCGTATATTCTGGCCCAGATTCAAATTCAAAGCGAAACGGGTCGAGTCGTTTGATGATAAAATTGCTACTTGGATCAATGCTGTAACTCCCTTCTTCTCCCAAATATGAGATGGATGCTGGAGTTGTGGCACCGGCGATGGCGAAACCTTTTGAAAACATGAATGTGATGGCAATGCAAACTACCATGACGAAAGTTACTACTATTCGTTTCATTTACTTCCTCGTACTTGCATGTGACGCGCCCGATCATTGCCTTCCAATACATTTGTGGGGCCGTTCACACTATAAATTTGATTTACTACACGCTAATTAATACGAATTTAATAATGCCATAACAGGTTGTTGAAATACATGAATAGGGCGTGAATACTCTGGTGAAACCTGCGTAAACGCGTTGTAAGGTTGATTACAAGGAGAAAAAAAACTGTATTTTTTGAGGGAGATTTAACAAAAAAAAGACGTTTCCATTGAAGATGGAAACGTCCTTAAGTTTTTCTGTTAGATGTTGTTCAGGCTTGAAATTCTAAGCTAGAAGTGTTTGACTTTGCTCACGGTTGATGAGCATATAAACTGTATCTTCGTCACGCTCGGCCGTGGATGGAGTGTAAGTTCGAAAACCTGCCTGTGTATAAACCCGAATGGCACTTGCATTATCCGCTTTCACTTCTAACATTATTTTGTCAACGGCCGTTGCGCTAAAACCTGCTTTGACCGTCGCTTGTATCAAGCCTAATCCAATACGATTGCCACTATATTTTTGTTGGACATATACCTGAATAAGAACGGCCGTATCTGAGGGTGTTTGACCGCTGAAGGGAATATATGGCAAAAAACCACATATCCCAATCAATTGCTCTTGATCAAATGCCCCCATAACAAATTTATCGCTTGCTTGTTTTTCCAAAACTTTTTCGAACATGAGCTTTGGTAATTGGCTTTGTTCTTCAAAGTTAGATCCAAAGTTGTTGGGATAAGCTTTTAAGCATTCTAGCCTGATTGCTCGGTATTTGGATGCTTCATCCGCCGTTAGCTTACGATAAATTAAATGCATCCTGGTTTATGGCCAAGCAACTTCTAGGGCATGACACGCGCCACGCGTTAACCAGCCATATTCTGAATCAGGAGCCGGGTTAAGCATTTTCATTACAACCGGTGTAGCGCCGGGACCGCTGTAGAAAAGAACTTGGACATAAACAGAGGGATAGGAAATATCAATATCTTCAATCCAACCACTGTCTTGCCAACCTTCATCAGCGTACCAAGAAGCTAATTCACGACCCCCTTTTTCCTGCACAACATACAATCCACGTTGGGCGACATCGCCGCCGATGTCAAAATTAATGCGCAGACACGAATCTTCACGCGGTTCTTTCGTAGGCGTGGCTGTCTGGGTTACACATGGGAATGTCGAACATCCACCGGTATCGGAGGTGGGTGAGGGAGGTGGGGTGACTGTACCAGTTGATGTGGCGGCGGGTGTGGCGGTGTTAGTGCTCGTAGGCGTAGCAGTAAGGGTGCCAGTTGGTGTGGGAGTGAGGGTGCCAGTCGGTGTGTTAGTAGGTATGGTTGTGTTAGTCGCAGTCGGTGTGGCGGTGTTGGTGGATGTACTGGTTGGGGTCTCGTCTGGTGGCGTGGCCGTCTCGGTTGGTGTAGGTGTTTCTTGTTCTTCACATATGTTAATCCAGCCGCCGATGCTGTCGATAGCATCTAAGACAAGTTCACCGTCAGTCGGTGCAATAAATGAACCTTCAAATACTAAACCTTGCTCGATAACATGAACAACTTCACCGTTTATCTCAAAAACATTTATGCGATCATCTACATCATCATCAATCCCAACATATTCAACCAAACACCCGACCGTGACCGGACCAAGGTCTTCTTGTTCATGGTATACCGCTGGCGGTGCTGCATTTGTGTTCATTGATGCCCAAACACGTTGTCCGTCAGAAGCTGTGTATACTGGCCCAGGTACAAACATAAACCAAAACCCGTTTGCCCCTTTAACAATAAAATTATATCCGGGATCGACAGTGTAAACTGTTTCTCCTTCAGCCTGACCTAAATAGGTCAAACTAGGTAAATCATCGGCTGATGCAGGTTTAGCTTGTTGTTCAGTTTGGCGCAAAGAAAGCGACCAAAGGAAGATAATGGATAGAATGACAAAGAATGCGACAAAACGTTTCATGTTGATCTCCTTGAATGCCAAATTAATATGGAATTGGAAAACATTCCATAATCAGATACGTGACTTTGGCGAAAAGCTGACAAATATCTCTGGTAGGAAAAAATACGCCAACGCCCTGCCAGATAGAACATTTTACCACCTAAATAGTAATTAAATATGAACTAAATTACATTTTTTCACGCAATTTTCGCGCCTTGCAGAAAATACTAAACGCTTTTCAATGGTGTGGACAATGTTATCCCCTATAAAAAACATGTTGATTTGTTCATTTACATGCCTACCCAGATAGGTCAAAGTGGGTAAATTAGCGGATGCAAATTTAATTTGTTGGTGAATTTATTGTAAAGTGAGGCCTCACAGATTTATAACAGAAAGAAATGCAAAGGATATAACAACGTATAATATGTTAATCTTCTTGGCTACCAGAAAGATTTGGTAACTAAACTAGTATTATAATCACAAATAACTTTTTAAAGTATATCATAGCATGAACAAG
>CAYGMR010000157.1:0-6551 GCA_964350725.1 uncultured Ardenticatenaceae bacterium
CATGATGGAATCGGTGCGTGAAACAAATGCCTCACCGGGACGGCGATCAATGCCCATCATCATAATATTAGTGCGGTTATCGCTAACGGCGGCTTCATTGGTCGGCACAAGCGTCGGCGTTGGCTGCCCTGGGGCGACAATTTGCACTGGCGCTGGCCCCTCTTGCCCCATTTGCAAATCAACATCGGAGACCTCGGCAGCTGCAATCGCAGGTGATGTTAATGCACGCGCACTGATTACTTGGTAGGTTAAATACCCAAAAAAGATCACTGCAATACCAGAGATCACAAACGCGATTGATAGAAAGAAACTCAGCCAACTAGGCAAGAGTGGTTGTTTTGAACTGTACAATGTTTACTCCTAAAAGCAGTCTGGTTGTCTATTAGTCTGGTCATCATGTAGCCTGGTCGTCGACACTTTTTGCCGTTTGCATTCAAACTGTCAGAATTATACCGTTTCGGGTGAAAAATACAGGGTGTATAGACTTTGATTCACCTACTATTTATCAATTTTAGCGTCGATTTGCAATAAAACAGAAAAAGTTGATAAAAATTCATTGACAGTGACTGCAATTGAAGTTAAAGTTGTGGACAGGGTGTGGAACTAGATGAAACAAAAAATGTTCGCACCTCACTCCCAAAATAGTACAAAGGATTATCATATGGCTATTGACCAATACGGCCGTTCTATCAACTATCTACGCATCTCCCTGACAGACAAATGTAATTTACGCTGCGTTTATTGTATGCCCGAAGATATCACCTTTCGACCACGTGCCGAACTGTTGCAAGATGATGAAATTTTGCGGCTAGTACGTTTGTTTACTGAAGTCGGTTTCCATAAATTCCGCTTAACTGGCGGCGAACCGACTGTACGTGCCAACTGCATCGAAATCGTCGAAGCAATTGCACAGACTCCCGGTGTGGAAACAGTCGTCATGACAACCAACGGCTTGCTATTAGACAAAATGGCACAGCCACTAGCGGCGGCGGGTCTACAACGAGTCAATATCAGCATTGACACACTCAACCCAGAGAAGTTCAAAAAGCTAACGCGTTGGGGCGACGTGGGTGATGTTTGGCGCGGTATCCATGCGGCTGAAGCTGCCGGATTAGGTGTTAAGCTCAACAGTGTTGTTGTGCGTGGGTACAATGACGAACAAGATGTCATCGACATGGCACGTTTGACGCTCGAAAATGCATGGCAGGTGCGTTTTATTGAGATGATGCCGTTTGGGAATGTGGCCGATTTTCAACAAGCGGGCATTGTATCCGAGCAAGAACTACGGAAACGTATTGCTGCGGCTTTAGGGACGCTTTCTGTTGTCAATGGCGGTCAGTTGGATGGTGAAGCAAGTTTATATCAACTGCCCCATGCCTTGGGCACGTTGGGTTTTATCAGTTCCGTAACACAACCATTTTGTGCGAGTTGTACGAGAGCGCGTTTAACGGCCGACGGCCGTTTACGTTTATGCCTGCTACGCGAAAGAGAAGTGAACTTGCTCGATCCTTTGCGTCAAGGGAAATCAGATGCCGAAATGCTCGACATTATTACAAAAGCCATCTGGCGCAAACCCTGGGGTCACAAATTAGACCAAGACATTATTCCGTTGAACCGTGTGATGTCTGAAATTGGCGGCTAGATACCCGCGTCTTTCCCAAGATGCTGCTGGGCAAAAAGATATAAACGCAGGCGGAAAGGAAAACAAACAAATTATCAAATTCCTTTCCGTCCGTGTTTACAAAACTTTATGCTTCCTCGGGGCTTTCTTCAAAGCCCCATTTCTCATCTACTAAATATAACGGCCGTCCCTTGACTTCATCATAAATCCGTCCCAAATATTCACCGATAATCCCCAGCGAAATCAACTGCACACCGCCCAGAAACAAAACGGCGACCAATGTTGTGGCCTGTCCCATGAGAGGGGTTCCAGCACCAAATAAACGTAACAAAACCACAAACAAAATCGCCAAACCACTCATCGCAGCGACAATAAAACCCAGGTAAGTTGCTAGTTGTAACGGAAAATAGGAAAACCCAGTTATCGCATCCACTGCAAACGGCAACATTTTGCCAATACTTGTAAATTTGGCATCCCCAGCAAAACGCGCTGCCCGTTCATAAGTGACCCCAATCTGTTTATAACCAACCCAGGGTACCATGCCACGTAAAAAACGATTGCGTTCAGGCATGCGCAAAATAGCATTCACGACGCGCCGATCAATCAATCGAAAATCGCCTGTATCCAGCGGGATATTGATGCTGGTAATACGTTGGATCAAACGGTAAAAAGCCTTGGCGGTAAAAAGTTTGAACCAAGTTTCACCTTCACGGCTTTCGCGCACGCCATAAACCACATCATACCCTTCATGCCATTTGGCCACCATTTTGGGATAAACTTCTGGCGGGTCTTGCAAATCTGCGTCAGTAAGGATGACAGCATCACCTTGCGCATGTTCCAATCCAGCCGTGGCCGCGACCTGAAAGCCAAAATTGCGTGAAAAACTAACACCCTTTACACGTTCATCTTGGGCGTTTAACTCGGCTATCACTTGCGCGGAATTATCGCGGCTGCCGTCATTGACGAGGACAAGTTCCCATGGTTCGCCAATTTCTTCCATTACTTTGCTAACCCGCCGATACAGTTCTGGCAAGACAGCTTCTTCATTATAAACAGGGGATACAATTGAGATTTTCGGTTTCATAGTTATTAAGATGTATTTTTTCAAACTTAAGGGCCGTCTTCTGACCATGCCCATTGGCAGCACGCTCAGGAGCCCGCACGAACAACGTGATTCGTTTAATTTAGATTTCCAATGTGGCTACTAAACCAACATGATCAGAAGGAAATAAAGTTTCGTCTTCAGCCGCAGCGCGATCACAAAATATTTTAGCTTCAATGACACGCGGTACGGCCGTTGATATAAAAAGATAATCCAGGCAAACAGCGGGGCCATCCGTTGGATAAAGTGCTGTGGGAAAAGTGGCCAGAGGCTCACGACCATAGCGCTCCCGGTAGGCTGACCGAAATGATTGCAACATATACTGAATCGCCAATCCTTGTGGCTCCTCGTTAAAATCGCCTACGACCACCTGCAATGGAACCTGTTTATGACTTTGTAACCAGCCCACCAACTGCATGGCCTGTTCTTCACGTGCTTCCTTATCAAATGTGACATGATGTAAATGTGTAGACACAAAATCCATTGTCTTATGATTGGGCAACTCGACATGCACACGCAAGGCTACACGTCCCCCATATCCTAACCCGATACTGTTACTATACAAAATTGGCAGTTGTGAAAGCACTCCTACACCCTCATACAAACCATTGATTGCATGTTGTTTACGTTTAAGCACAAGTTGGTAGGGTTCCTTGGTTGATCCAGAAATCTGTTTGTTAATTTGTTTGCACAACCATTGTCCCTGACGGGTTGGCATATGCACTTCTTGTAAACCAATCAATTCCGGGGCAGTATCACCCAACTGTTTCACCAACAAATGCCTGCGTTCTTGCCAGCGATCGGAATTGTTGCGTAAGTTGATTGTGGCTATTTTAATCTGAACCATCAAATTCCTAGAAGTTTAGCGGAAGCGTTGTTAATAATTCACGGATTGGGCAAATTCTCGCGGATTAAGTTAAAAAACTGTGTATCCTTTTGACTGCTCCGGCAGCCTCCTAACTTAAGGTGATTTCCGTTGTACCGACGGCGATAGGTGCTTGTAGATTCAATTGCGCGTCTCGAATGGTTAAGGTGAATGGTACATCGGTCGTCACAACTACCTGATCATTATTACCAATCAATGTCAATGTCCCATTTGTACCTAAGGGATAATTTTGTACACCGTAATGTTCATTCGTGTCTAGATAACGATACCAAATAACACGTCGCAAAGGCCAATCGACCCAAAGACCAATTACATCTTCCAGTAACATCGCTATTGGCGACAACCCTGTCCAACCAACGAAATTAGGACGTGCAGGGTTGCCAGCAACGGCCGTTTCTGGTGCATAATTTTCCCAAAAGGTGTCCGTATGAGCATACACTTGATACACATTTTCCAAATGGTTACACACAATTTTATGTGCAAGCCTGTAATGGCCAACCCGCCGCAACCCTTTGAGCAGCATGAAATTGGTAGGGGACCACACACCGCCGCGCCAATACGCACCATCTTCCGCATTGTAGCCGGGATCATTGGCCGCTTGCGAAGGCACCCGATGGGGGCGATTGAACGCCTCTTTATCACTCAAATGTTGCAAAAAGCCATCTAGCTGATCTGCTGGCACCATTTCACGTTCCAACAAGGCCCAATAGGCACCAATGCTCTTCACATCACTGAAACGGCCGTCGGGCCCCACATCCTGATAAAAATTGACGCTCTTGTTCCACAACAGCTGATTTGCTTTTTGAATCAGATCGCGCCGCTCGCTTTCCAACTCAGCTACATAGGTTTTTTCGTTTAACAATGTAGCGATTTTTTCTAAAACAGCACAATCTAAAGCAGCTTGCATCGTTGTGTCAACCCATATCCAATGTCGATGATGCCGTTTGCTGTCCGGTACCCGGGTTTGATTATCCATACCGCTGCTCAAACCTGTGGCCCAATACAAGCCATTGGGCCAGGTACGATTAGCACGATACCAGCGATGGAACGCCATCAAGGGCCAAAAAACCGCCTTTAAGCGTTCTTCATCGCCAGAAATTCGATAATAGCGCCATTCGGCCCAGGCCAACACATTTGGACCTGTCGCATCAGGATCAAATGGCAAAAAGAAATCGGTGCCCGCATCTATATTGATCTCACGCGCGATAAAGCCATCATCATGTTGTTTTGCGTAAAAGTTATCTAGAGATTGGATGAAGTTGAAGGCACGACGGCCGTAGACCCCAAACTGCACCATAAAGGCCGTGTCCCACATAAAGATATTGTTATTGAATGTAGCATCAATAAAATTTGAAACAAAACCACTTGCGGTTACTGGCCTGTGTAAATTACCCCAGGCCATCTCCCACGCCCGCCAATACATCTCCACCCATTCTGGATGTGTCGGCAAAATTGGAACCGGCAAAGAACCTTTCGCCTCATGATAAGCTTTGATCGATTGTCGATGATAAGTGCGCTGCCGATATTCATTTTGCGCCACCAAAACTTCCTTGCGTGGTGGATAAACCGGATATGACATTTAGATAACTCCTCTCACTTATACAACCAAACAGTTCCCTAAACGCATTTAGACGCTTGCGCAACAACATCGACAAAAGACAGTCGACTAGAAAATATGGCCGATAACTTTTATAAACACGAACGAGAAGGAATTTGATGTATTCTTAGTTCGCATTCTTTTCTGTCTGCGTTTATATTTTTTTTGGTTTTGGCTTGCCCAGGTTAAGGTGTAATCCATAATTCGGCCGAACCAGTTAAATGCAAAAGCTCAGGCGTATAAGATTCGACCCACAAACTATATCGCACAAACACATTATCTAACATCCGCCCAGTCCATTGAAGCGAATCATTTTGTGCCAGATTCGGGTAACCCGAAAGACCGCCGATTTTGGCCAATTTATTACTCTGAGCGCCCAACCCAATCTCTTCAATTCCTGCATAGGTCAAGGTTGTGCCAGGAATTGAACCATTTAGAGGGATGGTGTAATCAATCGAGATCGGTGGGAAATGAATGGCCTCTTCTAACTCAGAGGGCAAAGCCGTCTCAGTCGCAACGGGATTGAAAATGATTAATTCAACTTGACCAGCCGCTGGGAGTTCATTCATCAAGCCAGTCGCCAAGCGCAAATTATAATTGCCATATACACCTGGAGCGATAACGCCACTCCAAATAAACGAATCACCTGGTCGTTTTATGGTATCTAAGCCATCAATACGCACATTGAACGTATCGCCATCCTGCCCGACAAATTCCAGACGTGCACCGGGTACACTTTCGCCACTCGCTAAGCGTGTCGAAAAATTCGGAATGGCAAAACTGAGGGTATCACCGAGGGGCGTGGGGGCGAGAACGGGTGTAGGAGACGGTGCTGTATTGCTGATTGGCGGCAGAGTGCATGCCAGTCCTGCCAACAGCAATAAACATATTAACGTTGTCAATGCCCAATGGTGTGATCGCATGTAAATTATTAAAAATGAAGCGAGTTAAATATAACTCGCTTCATTTTCTATGGTTCCTAACTACTTAACTTCAATAACAATTGTATTTATTTTATCGCCTTCGGGTGCTTGTGGATCAACAGCTGGATCACGTGCTGTAATATTTTCGACAACATCTAGCCCTTCAATCACACGGCCAAATATGGTATAGCCGCCATCCAAGAAACTGGCATCACCTAAAGTTACATACCATTGGCTGCCATTGGTATCTGGGCCAGAGTTAGCCATCGCTACCATACCTTTTTCGGCATGGCTCAAGTCGGGATCAACTTCGTTGGGTATCATATAACCGGGACCACCCATGCCTGTGCCAGTGGGATCACCTGTTTGAGCCACAAAACCGGGCAGTACACGATGAAAACTGACATTATCGAACCAACCCT
>CAYGMR010000157.1:6561-11049 GCA_964350725.1 uncultured Ardenticatenaceae bacterium
CTTGAGCCAAGAAAACAAAACTGTTGACTGTCTCTGGGGCAGATTCTGGCAACAATTCAATTAGAAATTCGTCGCCGTTTTCCATGGTTACACGTGCGGTATAAAGTTTGCCATCTTCCAAACTCATCGGGGGCGCTTCGCTATACTGACTCGCTTCTAGTTCTTTAACCATAATGGCTGAACTAATATATTGATCCCATGGTTCAAAATCACGCGGTAGGCCATTGTCAGCAGCGATCTTGCCATCTACAATCGCTGATGGTGTACCAGGAAGACCCAGCCCAGCAGCTTCTTGCTCCAGGGTTGCTACATAATCAGCGTAGACACCCTCATCTAATTCCTGGGTAAATTGAGCACTGTCTAAGCCTAGCTCAATATCCAAATCAATGAAGAAGTGGCGTGCATCAGCGGCTTCTAAACCAGCCCATTCGCCTTGACGTTCAAAGAGTGCATCATGATATTCCCAAAATTTGCCTTGCGCACCGGCAGCTTCAGAAGCTTCTGCGGATTTTTGTGCATTGGCATGAATTTGGTTGAGCGGAAAGTGACGAAAAGCGATTTGTACATCATCGGGATAGGCATCTACCAGACTCCCGAGCAGGGGAGCAATCCCTGCACAACCCGGGCACTGGAAGTCACCATATTCAATAATGGTAACTTTGGGGTCGGTTGCGCCTTTAACCCAATCGCGGTCGCGCACGCGACCCGCTTCTTCGGGTGTGAGCGCAATATTAAATTCATTATTTGAGGAAGCAGAAGTAACGGCCGTTTCTCCCGACGCTCCTGGTTCTGTTTCAGCTTCTTCTGATTGTTGCACCGAGTTTGCAGATGCAGGTGCATCCGTCGATACAGCACTTGGATCATTTGTTGCATTACAAGCCACCAACAGCATGGCAAACAATAAAAATGCCACTTTTTTCATACAATTCTCCTACATTAATTTATGCGGGGCATTCTACCACGTTCAAATCGTTAAGGGTAAAATGATCGTAATTATTAATTGAAGGAGCGCAACTATGCGAAAACGAAAAACTTCCTACACATTTTTATACCTCATCCTCATCATCGGCTTGTTATCTGCTTGTGGCGGCCAAACCACACCTGAGGCTGTGCCAACCGTCCCCGCCAATAATGACAGTGGTGACGCACTGCAAACAGCACCGGACGCAAAACCGACAGCTACGGCCGTTCCCATTGATCAAAGCACCGATGAAGCCCTTGAAGCTTATCCTGCAGAACCCTTACCCGCAGCAACAGCCTTGCCTGCCGATTATCCCGCCCCACTGCCCACTCAAGATGCTTATCCAGGCGGTCTCGCCTGGGTGCAACATCCAATAGGCGTTCAATGCGAAGAAGGCACGCTGCCAGGGTATGAAACACTCGAAGATGCACAAGCAACACTCACAACTGCGGGCATTCGCGTCAAAGAAGCCGAAGTCATCGACATCCCCATGGTGCAGCAATGTGGCCAACCAAGCAGCGTCCATTACCGGCTGCAAATTCCAGCCGAAGATTTACAAACCGCACTGTCACTAGGCTGGACCCAAAGTCAATAAAGAGTTGTAAGGGTTTGGCGCGCCAAACTCTTACATCCCATCAAACTCCGACAACACATCATCAAAAAAGCCCCTCTCAAAATGAGAGGGGCTTTTTTTATTTACACGTTAAATCGTGTAATTTGTGCAATTCGTGAAGAAAAAAGCTTAACGCCGGTTGCCACCACCACGATTTCCACCGCTACGACGGTCATTACGGCCACGATTACCGCTGCGACCACCACGACCACCGCTGCCACCCTTTGAATCCTGGGCGCGTGCTTCTTCGAGTGTCCAGCCTTCCAGCACAGCTTTGCGTGAGAGGCGAATCTTGCCTTCAGGTGTCACATCAGTGATCATCACCATAATCTCATCGCCCATCTGAACCGCATCTTCAACACGTTGTAAATGCTCAGTGGACATCTGGGAAATGTGGCACATGCCATCCACACCAGGCATATATTGGATAAAGGCACCAAAATCGGTCACGCGTACAACTTTACCAGAGAAAATTTCGCCGGGTTCTGGTTCGCGCACTAAGCCTTTGATGAAATCAACGGCCGCTTCTGCCAGCAGACCATCAACGCCAGCCACAAAAATAGTGCCGTCTTCCTGAATATCAACCGATACCTCAAACTCTTCTTCCATACTGCGAATCGTCGCGCCACCCTTGCCAATGACCGCGCCGATTTTATCGGGGTCAATCTGAACGGATAACATTCGTGGTGCAAAAGCACTCAATGATTCACGTGGCGATTCTAAGGTAGCCAACATGGAATCCAAGATTTCCAAACGACCGATGCGGGCTTGTTCCAAGGCTTGTGCCATCAATTCTTGCGACAAACCACTGATTTTAATGTCCATCTGAATCGCGGTAATGCCATCGGCCGTACCTGCAACTTTGAAGTCCATATCGCCCAGGTGATCTTCCAGGCCCTGGATATCGGTCAAGATAGCAAATTTATCACCATCAGAGACCAAACCCATCGCCACACCAGCAACTGGCTTTTTAATCGGCACGCCACCGTCCATCAATGCCAAAGTAGAAGCACAAACACTCGCCTGGCTGGTGCTACCATTTGAGGACAATACCTCAGACACAACACGAATTGTGTAAGGGAATTCCTCTTCAGACGGGATCATGGGCAACAATGCGTTTGAAGCCAATGCGCCATGACCAATTTCGCGGCGTTTGGGGCCACGCAAGAACCAGGTTTCGCCAGTGGAGAAGGGTGGGAAATTATAGTGGTGCATGTAACGACGACTTTCTTCAGGGTTTAGCCCTTCCAATTTTTGGGCTTCACGCGGGGTTCCCAATGCCAAGATTGAGAGCACCTGGGTTTCGCCACGGCGGAATAAGCCGGACCCATGGGCACGTGGGCTGATGCCTGTCTCTGAGGACAACGGCCGTATCGTTGTGTAATCACGTCCATCAGGGCGCACACCTTCATATAAGATACGATCACGAATCGCTTTCTTTAAGCTGCTGCTAATCGCTTCACGATACGCTTTGGGATCGCCCATTTCATCTTCAGCCAGCAATTCATCCACGATCTCTTCGCGCAGTATGTCCATTGCTTCATTGCGCTCGTGCCGATCTGTGTATTGATTAACGATATTTTGGATGCGATCACCAACACGTTCTGCAACGGCCGTAATCGCTTCCTCATCAACTGGTGCAAAATTGGCTTCACGTTTTTCTTTGCCAACCGCCGCACGCATCTCTTCTTGCAAGGTAATGATGGGCTGAATGGCCGCATGTCCAAAAGCTAATGCTTCGACAAACAACGCCTCTTCGACCTCATTTGCGCCTGCTTCAACCATGATGACCGCATCACGCGAACCAGCCAAACGCAAATCCAGGGAACTGTTTTCCATCTGCTCAATGGTTGGTGCGGCCACAAATTCGCCATCAATATAGCCCACACGCACGGCACCGATGGGGCCATTCCAAGGAATATCGGAAATGGTCAATGCCGCGCTGGCAGCATTCACAGACATGATATCTAACTGATTAACCTCGTCATATGACAAGGTTGTGATAATCACCTGGACTTCATTGCGCATACCATCGGGGAATAACGGCCGTAGTGGACGATCAATCAAACGTGAAATCAAAATCGATTCGGTTGTCGCACGCCCTTCACGCCGGAAAAAACCACCGGGGATACGCCCGGCTGCGTACATTTTTTCTTCAAAATCTACGCTCAAAGGGAAAAAGTCAAGTCCTTCACGCACATGTTTCGACATCGTGGTTGTTGCCAACACCATCGAATCACCTACGCGATAGGTAACCGCGCCGCCAGCCTGTTCAGCTAACTTGCCGGTTTTAATTATTATTTCTTTATTGCCAACTGTCGTTGAAAATGTATGTTCTGGTAACATTATAAACCTCATTTATTCCGTTTGCTCGCGGCCGATCTCGTGACCGCGCCGCATGTGGAAACTACTGTCATCCCACCTCTGCCAGACAACAAGCCAAGCGGCACACATTCTGCAAGGAAATAGCTGGCATATAAAACCACCAGGTAACAACACAGACTGCCTACATACAGGTAGGAAAACAATTCTATTCAATTATTATTTTAACTAATGGGGCCTAATATGGGTTAGGGACTGGGAAGTGTGGCTTAATGAGATCATTAAGCCACACTTCCCAATTCCTAAGCCACTGCCGCTGTGCCCCGATACACATAGGGGCGAGAAAATCTCGCCCCATTCATACCATATTTAAAATTACCGCCGCAGACCTAAACGCGCCAAAATCGCACGATAACGTTCCGGATGCCGCTTACGTAAATAAGAAAGCAAACGACGCCGTTTACCAACCAATTTCAGCAAGCCACGCCGTGAACTCTCGTCGTGTTTGTGCATTTTAAGGTGTTCCTGCAGTTGTTTAATTCGGCGATCAAAGATCGCTATTTGCACTTCAGGTGACCCTGTGTCACCCTCG
>CAYGMR010000158.1:0-11044 GCA_964350725.1 uncultured Ardenticatenaceae bacterium
TAACGCTGCGCACGCCGGGCGAACGCATCGTATGGTCGCGTTTAAATGGGGATAAACCGGTTTGTTCTTATGATGTATGTGCTGCTGAAAATTGCCCGGTGCATATTGCCCGTCAACGTGCCGAACGCGCCCATATCGTGATTGTGAACCATGCGTTGTTGTTGTCGGATTTGGCTAATGAGGGGCATATTCTGCCGCAGTTTGTTGATTTGATCATTGACGAGGCGCATCATCTGGAAACGGCCGTTACCAATGGCATGAGTTTCCGTGCTGACAAACGTTTTCTAGACAGCACCCTCGACGATATCGCCCGTGCCAGTGGCGGCGTGTTAGCCAATATTCAAGGGCAAGTGAACGCAGCGTTGGCACCCAATTTAACCGTCGCATTTAATGAATTCGCCAATCGGATGCGTCTTGAAGCCCAAACCGCAGCGATGGCCGTTGAGGACTTTTTTGCGATGCTGGCCTACTTTTTGCAAGATTCGCTCAATTCGCGCAGCCAGTTCGCGCAGCCAGTGCGCCTGACAGCCGCCACGCGCGCCCAACCTGGTTTTGATGAGGTCGAAATTAGCTGGGACAATCTCAACAAACACCTTATCAGCATTAGCAAAGATTACAGCAAATTAGCAGCGGCTTTGCTCGAAGCGATTGAGAACCAGGGGTTGGAAGAAGGGCGCGATATGTGGGATACGGTGATCAGCAACGGCCGTGACCTCGAAGAAGCACGTGACAACCTGGATCAGATCATCGCCACACCCAAAGAGGAGATGATCTACTGGGTTGAAACCTACAGGGATCGAATTTCGCTGCACGCAGCCCCTTTGCATATTGGCCCTTTGGTTGAAGAGCATATTTTTAACGGCAAAGAAGCGGTGGTGCTTACTTCCGCCACCATGCGCACGGCAGGGCGTTATGGCAGTGCAGAAGCTAACTTCGATTACATTCGTGATCGCCTCCACGCGCAGGATGCCAATGAACTGGCCGTTGGCTCCCCGTTTGACTATAAAAATCGCACATTACTTTACTTAGTGAGCGATATTCCCGAACCGAATCAACCAGGCTATCAACGCTATGTTGAAGCGGCCATTTTGGATGTTGCAAAAGCGTTAGGCGGACGCACGATGGTGCTGTTCACCAGCTTTTCCCAGTTAAAACAAACAGCCCAAGCGATCGAAGGGCCACTCGCCGCCCACAAAATCCAGACATTGGCACAACTGCCTGGCACTTCACGCCAGAAATTATTAGCGCAGTTCAAAGACCCCAACGGCCGTTCCGTTTTGCTGGGTACGCGCTCATTTTGGGAAGGGGTTGATGTGCCGGGTCCCGCGCTGCAAGCGCTGCTGCTGGTCAAACTACCTTTTGATGTGCCTTCCGACCCCATTTTTGCGGCACGTTCTGAAACCTTCGACAATGCCTTTTTTGAATATTCGATTCCTGAAGCGGTGTTGCGTTTCCGTCAGGGCTTTGGTCGTCTGATCCGTCGCAAGGATGATGAGGGCGTGGTAGCAGTGCTTGACAAACGGGTGCTGACCAAACGGTATGGACAGTTGTTTATAGAGGCTTTGCCTGAATGTACGGTGCTGCGGCAGAGAAACGGCCGTTTAGGTGAACTGGCCCTGCGCTGGCTTAACCGGGCGAAATAAACAGGACTAGAAATATAAAATTTCACAACAAAGACATGAAGGGCATAAAGAATAACTGTAGAAACTTTACGCCTTTGGTTTAGGTAAATATTGATAATAACGAGATTCTTATTATCAATCATTAAAATAAAACGAGTGTACCCAAAGGTATTATAAAAGTTGCATGGGCTTAGTATTTGACACGTATATTTAAAAGTTCATTTTCCTGGGGAGGTAAATCATGAGTTGGTTAAAAACAGTTTGGGATGTTGGGGTTGACTTGAGTTTGCTTTCAGGTCAAATGTCAACGACAACTAGGCTCGAGTCGTTTCGACAACAAAATGAGCAGGCAGGAATGGTTGCAAACGTCGGCTATAGAATGCACCAGTACTTGCAAATTCAAATATTCGCGTTTAGGAATGCAATTGAAGAATTGTTGATTTTGGAGCCAGTAACTACTTTTAAAATGTCCGCCGCGTTGATGTTTTTAGAAAAGCTTTTTGAGGGCTCAGGAATCAAACCTGAATTGTTCCCTGAACTTTACGAAAAAGAGTATGTAGCAGCTACATACAGAATCATTCGCATAAATCGCAGGTATTATTGGAAGCAAATTATTGATCAAGATCAAAAAGCTATCTATGAATTTGTGACACAAGTTTTTAATTCCAACAATGAGGAACATACTGAAAATTTAATGCATAAGTTCTTTGAAGACTCAGCATTAGTAAATTTAATATTAATCCGCCCACTTGGGTTCGACATCTTTACTGAGCTTCAAACAAAAGTGCCTGAAGTTGAAAAAACTGAAACTAGTGTAAGTAATTTTACCCTTTGCTCAAAATGTGGTGCTGAAAATACAAATAACCGATGGATTTGTATTCGTTGCGGTGGAAAGTTAGATAAACCGAATTCGACGATTACTCAGCAATCTGAAACAAGGGCCACTCCGTCTGTGTCAATAAAAAGAGGCAATTCTCTTTCTGTTAAAACGTGTCCACGTTGTAAAGAACAAAACAGTTCAAGCAAACGATATTGCACCAATTGTGGAGCAAAACTCTGATTAGACTCGCAATCGTGTTTATCGAGCAGAAGAGATTATGGTCTTGATTGGGAGAAATATGTGGCTATGAAACCTGCACAAACAGCAACTCAGGAACTAAATAGCGAGAATTTATTGGAACCGCTCTCATTCTGCCTTTAACTAACGGGTTTGGGGCGGATTGCCTATTGACTTTTGATCCTCGCCTATGCTAGACTGCAACACTGAATCGGAAGAGGATTCGATGGTGAGCACCATCACCCAAAATAAACTAACAACCGAAGAGAATTTGGAAGGATTTCTGTTGCTTATGAGCGAGATTGATGATGAAGTCGTCACAGCACTATTAAATGACGGCATGGAACAAGGGTATTTAACTTACGACAAGATATTAGAGGTATTGCCCGATATCGAGAATAATTTGCCACTGCTTGAGAATTTAATGGAAGAGGCTCAAACAGTTGGCATCGTGATTTTTGAAAGCGAAGAAGATGCTCTGGACTTTGGGGGCGAAGAAGTCGGTGAGGATGGGAATATTTTCCGCCGCCCGCCCCATGCAGCACCCTTATTTGATTTAAGTAATGTACCTATTGATGATTCGGTAGGTCTCTATTTTCGTGAGATGGGTCAGCAATCGCTGCTCTCGGCCAAAGAAGAAGTACAATTGGCCAAAGAGATTGAGGCTGGCCGCGCTGCTGAATTAAAGATGGAAGATGATGTTGAGTTCATTACCCTAGATGATCTTGATCAACTGCATAATATCCAGAACATCGGCGAAGCAGCGCGTGCACATTTGATTCGCGCCAACACCCGTCTGGTTGTGAGTATTGCTAAAAAGTATCGTGGCCGTGGCCTGCAATTCTTGGACTTGATTCAGGAAGGTAATGTTGGCCTGATGAAGGCAGTTGAGAAATATGATTATCGTCGTGGTAATCGTTTTAGCACCTATGCCACTTGGTGGATTCGACAGGCTGTCACACGTGCATTAGCCAATCACGGCCGTACCATTCGTATCCCTGCCCATCTGGGGGGCCGCATCAGTAAGTTGTATCAGGTCGCGCAGGAATTGGAACAGGAATACGGCCGTCAACCCACCGCTGAAGAAATCGCAGGCCATATGGAACTACCCGCCGAGCGTGTGCGCTGGATGTTACGCACCAGCCGCCAGCCGGTACATTTGGAACGCCCTGTGGGCGATGAGTCAGATGCTGAACTGGGCGACTTCATCGAAGATGTCGAAGCGCCGCCGCCAGCCGAAGCAGTCGCCTCCAAAATGCTCACTGAAGAGATCGGCGATATTTTAGACCAACTCACACCGCGTGAAGCGCGCATTTTACGTTTGCGTTATGGTTTGCAAGATGGCGAATCCCGCACGTTAAAGGAAGTCGGTGAAATGTTTGGTCTATCGCGTGAACGTATCCGCCAGCTAGAAAAAGAAGCGCTGCGCAAACTGCGGCATCCCAATTTCGCTGGCCATTTGCGCCAGTATTTGAATTAGGTAATTCACAAAAAATATTTTAAGCAAAATCGCTGTTTACCTAACCACAACATCCCCAATTTTGCGTTTACCTATTGCAAAATAGTGTAAAACCACTCCAAAATTATCTTTAGACACGAATAGGGAAAACACAGATGAAAGAAAAAATCTGTGTTTTCCCTATCTATGTTTATAGTCACATCTAAAACTTTCCCCAAAATTGTACCAACAAAACGATTCCTGTATTACAATGTGGGCTGCATGAAGGGTTCTACAAGTAACTGTGCAGGATTAAACGCACAAAGTTTTTAAAAATAAATTATATGGGTTTGTGCGTTTTCCCTGAAGAATCCGCAACATTCCTGCTAATTTTAATTCCGAAAAATTGTTGCCGATTACCTAACAATCCTAATTATGTAAAAAGCCAAATTTTTATACCGGTGTACCGGAGGGACGAATGAAATTAAAGATTAATGTGATAATTGGATTAACGGCCGTTCTGTTTTTATTGGCAGCGTGTGGATCAGATCAACCCGTGGGCGTTCAACCAACCACGCCAAATGAAACGAGTGATATGGCTTCTGAGGGCGGTGGCGAAGATGCTCCTGTCGTAAAGACAATTCAAATTAACAGCACACAAGTGCCGTGCGAAGGGGCTGGGCCCCAACTGTGTTATCAGTTCAGAGAAAGCCAGGAGGCTGCCTGGCAGTTGTGGTATGATGACATTGAGGGTTTCACATTTGAAGAAGGCAATCTCTACACCTTAGAAATAGCTGAAACTGTGGTTGAAAACCCACCGCAAGATGGGTCGGCCGTTGCCTGGTCGCTGATAACCGTTCAGGCTGTTGAACCTGTTGAGGGTGTTGCGGGGGATGAAACGGCCGTTGCCACAGAAGGACCAGATGTAGAAACTGAGCCAGCCGGTTTCATCCCCGTAACTGTCGAAGATTTGGGCATTGAAGCGGTTGTACCCGCCGATTGGCTGCCGATTGGCGATGATCCCTTAATCGCCAATGGCTGGGGCTTAGACCAATTGACCTTCGTCTCTTTCAATGCTGCCCCAGGTGACGATGCCAAACAAGCATTGGCGGAGTTGGTAAGTGTTGATCCAACAGCTTTTTCAGATGGGTCATTGGCTGGGGAATATGATGAGGTGGAAGTAAACGGCCGTTTCTGGGCGATCTACACCCAACTCAATGCCGACATTAATTTAGCCCAAACCGCCGCCATCACAGAAGAAGATGGTACCGTTTATCTGGTTAGTCTGTTTGTTGACAGTGAGCAAACCGAACCGATTTTGCAGCCGGTGTTAGAAGGATTTGCCATCAGCGGCAGTGAAGCTGTCGCTGATGCGGCCGAAAGTGAAGCCGAAACGGTTGCTGAAGCGACAAGTGCACCTGAGGCAGCCGCTGCACCTGTTGGTCTGGTCGGCACTGATTGGGTTATGTTGACAATGAATGGCAATCCACCAGCAGAAGGCACGCAGATAACGGCCGTATTTGGTACAGATGGACAGGTGAATGGGTACAGTGGCTGTAATGATTATTTTGGCCCTTACACCTCAGATGAAACCACGCTTGCAGTTGGCCCGTTAGCCATCACGCGTCGTGCTTGTGACGAAACAACCGGCCCGCAAGAAATGGCTTATTTGGATGCAATTGAATCTGCTGCTAGCTATCAGATCAACGACAATCAATTGACTTTGGCCAATGAAGCAGGCGAAGTTGTACTTACCTATGGCCTCCCCACACAGGGGCTTTCCTTGCAAGGACCGACTTGGGGTCTGACGGCTTATTTGGATGGCGGCCCCTTAGTCTCTACGCTGCCCGATGCGCAAGTAACGGCCGTTTTTGGCACAGATAACATCGTGTCTGGCTCGGGTGGTTGTAATACCTACTCCGCTGACTATAATTCCGACGGTGCGCAATTGAGCATTGGCCTGCCACGCGCAACCCTTACCAATTGTGCCGAGCCGGCTGGCATCATGCGCACAGAGGCACTTTACATGAATTTGTTAACGGCCGTTGCCAGCTATAAAATTGATGCCACGAGTTTGAGTTTGTTTGATGCAGAAGGGACGTTGTTGTTGACCTACACCGTCTCTGAATAATGACTTGGCCAGATTTGTCCAATCTTCAAGATTGGACAAATCTAGTAATATTTTAGCAACTGTTCTTACTGGTAAGGACGGGTTACATACCCGCCCTTACACCCAAAATGCAACCACTAGATACCACCTCGCCTACACCAGCCGCGCCCGAAAACCAATTGTTTGTGCTGGCACGCAGCGGGAAGTTGATCTTCCCAAAATTCATTCCGGTTTCTGCACGCCCATTTATCGAGCATTGGATTTATCCTTTCGCAGCGCTCGTTTTCGCTTTTTTTGTGCCGATTTTATCCTCGCTGCTGGGGCTGCCATTGATGATTTTAGGACGCGCGCTGCCGGGAATCTCTGGTGGCTATCAGGATTTATTATTATTGTTGGTTGCCGGGTTCCTGCCGATTTTTGTGTTGATATGGGTATGGCTGTACGTATTTGAAGGCCGATCCTTGGGATCGACAGGGCTGCAACGGCCGTTTCTGGGCAAATATCTACGCGGTATGTTGGTCGGTGTGTTGATGATTGCGGTGGTAATGGGCGTGTTGGCTGCGTTTGGGTATATGTCATTGGAAACGGCCGTGACGCTGCCACTACTCAGCGCCGCAATTTTACCCGCTTTTCTACTCTTCCTTGGCTGGATGGTACAAGGTGCCGCCGAAGAGCTGTTGGCACGTGGCTTTTTATTCCCCATTTTTGGCATTCGCTTCGGTGTCTTGGTCGGCATGTTTGTCTCATCCGTTTTATTCGCTTTTTTACATTTGAACAACCCCGGCGTTAGCCCCATTGCCTATCTGAATTTAGCCCTGTTTGGTGTATTCACTTGTTTATATGCCATATTTGAAGGCGGTCTGTGGGGCGTTTGCGCCATCCATGCCATTTGGAATTGGGCACAGGGCAATCTATTTGGCATTGAAGTCAGCGGCGTTGTTGTCAGTGGCGGCGTGCTCATGAATTTCAACGAAACCGGCCCTGACTGGCTGACGGGTGGTACATTCGGTCCCGAAGGCGGCCTTGCTGTCTCTGCAATATTAGTCCTATCTATTCTCTTCCTATGGCTAATTTATAACCGCAAAACAGACTAACTATTTGACGACTCGATTAAATTTACTTGGAGCTAATGATGAAAAAGACAAGACCTATCGGAATATCCATTATTGCCGTGTTGATGTTAGTGAATGGCATTTTGACGCTCATCAACGGCGTTGCATTTCAAGCTGGAACGATTGTGAGCGTTTTAGGCGCTGCTGCCATTCTATTGGGGGTTGGATTGTGGTTCTTGCTGCAAATTGCCTGGATTGGCACCATCTTATTACAAGTAGCGACCCTTGGCTATGCCCTCTACGATTGGCTGATTGTGCAAGGGCCAGAAATTGATGTCATTGGCATCGCCTTGGCTGTATTGATCATTTTCTATATGTTCAGCAAAGAAGTCTTGATCGCCTTCGGTCGCCGTGAACCTGACCCAGAACCCATCGACGAAACAGAAGGTTAAACTAAAAAGAGGGGGTCATGTCAGGCACTGGGCAGTGCTACCTTGGAAGCGGGAAGCGTTTGCCCAGTGCCTGACACGAAGTTGTTAGGTTTTATTTGGGTTGAAGCGTCAGGCGGTCAACGGCCGTTTCCTGCACCATTTCCTCGCTAAACCACATCGGGTGATATTCGCCATTTTGCCACAGCGGAATCATATCATCGTAATGTGGATTGCCCGGATGGCCGCTTTGGCCAGTCGGATTGACCGCATGGCTGGCATCGAGGTCCGCCATATCAACAATCATGCGCATCGATGGAATCCACGTCACTTCTGCTGGTGTTTCAACGCTCCAACTCATTGCATTTACAATTGAAGCCCCACCGTCAACCGGAACCGGTCCACGATTGACCAAATTCTCAATGGGGCCAATGCCGCTTTGCCCCAACGGGTTGCTGACAAATGTTGCTGTATGCAATTGATCCCACGTCCATTTATCCTGCGACTCACCCAAAAGCGACTCAAGTTCGGCAACCCCTTCGGTCATGGCTTGCAAAAGAATGTCTTCCTGGGTTTCGACTGCAGATGTGGTCACGTTATCCCACCAATGCGACGCAGGATCGAGCGCGACATTATGCAGGAAAATGGCAGAGGTGCCTTTATCTTGTACCAGTTTGAAGTTTTCGGCACCGATTTCGTCGCGGGCGATGGCTGGATGCAGCTTAACGCGGAAAAGCTCAAAGATCGATGTGGCCACACTATCACGGCGCTCCTGCAAATCCCAGCTTTGCAACGTTTCGAGCGCTTGCTGCACCTGCGGATCATCACTTTGCAGATTGACGAGCAGCGGCACATAGGTTGCAGCTAACTGTGATTTGCTGTCGCTGTGCATACGTGCATAATCATCTTTCGTGATTTTGTTGCCACTTGCCAGCAGTTCTTCGAGCATGTCGACGATGCGTTGGCCACGATCACCATTGTTCCAATCACGCTGGATAAAATAAGGATACGCTTCATCCACGATGGCATGGTTAGCCGTGGCGATGTAGCCCTGCTCAGGGTTCAAAATTGCGGGCAGTTCTTCATATGGAATCCAGCCTTCCCAATCATATTCACCTGTCCAACCGGGAACTGGCACCATGCCGTTGCCGTTTTTGCGGATAGGTGTCAGCCCTGGCATCTGGTAGGCAATATTGCCATCCATGTCGGCATAGACAATGTTTTGGGAGGGAATGTCCCAAAAACGAAGTGCTTCGCGGAATTCTTCATAATTTTGGGCCAGATTAAGCTGCACGACCGAGAGCAAAATGCGCGATGGGTCTTGGGCAGCCCAGCGCATCGCGAGCACATCTTGATCGGCATTTTCTGCATCCGGTTCGCTGACGATGGGGCCGTGGCGAGTGATGCGTACAGGTAGGACGATGTCCTCGCCGCCATTGACTTTAATCACCTCTTCGATGATTTCCATATCTAACCATTCACCCATGAATTCATATTGGTTGGGGTTATCGGGGTTGATTTTTTCGATAAAGAGGTCCTGGACATCGGCGCCGGTATTGGTAACGCCCCAGGCGATTTGGTCATTGTGGCCGATGATGGCACCAGGCACACCGGCAAAAGAGAAGCCCACGACGTTCATTTCAGGAGCATGCAACCCAATTTCATACCAGATAGAAGGCATTTGGATTTCCAGATGCGGATCATCGGCGAGCAAGGGCATGCCGCTGTCAGTATGTGCGCCGCTGACGACCCAATTATTACTGCCGACAAAGTCGCCTCGTCCCAATACGCTAGGGATTTCGCCGATGATATTGCTGTTGACATTTTGCCACGCTACGGCCGTATCCAACCCCTCAACTTGTGTTTCTGCCGTATAAAGTTCATCCGTAGGCGCGATAACCGGACGCCGCTCATAGGGGTAAGGTGGCAGCAGTTCAGCAACCAATTCCTCACCAAATTCGTCGATTAAGGCGGCATAGGTCGTTTCGCGCTCAACGTCATCTGCCAACACAAACGACATGACAACGCCCCAGGCAATAGTATGTACCGGTTCCCATGGCTCAATTTCCCATGAATCACCCACTAACTCTAAAATCGTGCGGTTGATAGAGACATCATTGCCTTGCTCAGTCAGATAGGCGTTGACACCAGCACTATAGGATTCAAGGAAAGTATAATAGTCTGGGTTATTTTCTTTGTAATAAGCGATCGTGTTGTCGGCCATGCGATTCCAGCCAGCGGTACGAATAAATTTATCGGTGTCGACGGTTGACTCACCCACAATTTCGGAAATGCGCCCCTGGCCAGTATGCCGCCAAAATTCCATTTGCCAGAAACGATCTTGGGCATGGACATATCCTTGGGCAAAAAACAGGTCGTGCATGTTGTCAGCGTAGATATGGGGGATGCCATATTCATCACGCAAAATTTCGACAGGCGCGGTCAGACCGCCAATAATTTCAGCGCTGCATAATGCCGCAACGGCTTGTGAAGGGCAGTTGTCGCTGCCAATTTCGACTGTTCCGGCTGTTTGGGGAAACGGCCGTCGTACCAGCATATAGCCGGCAATCAAAACGATCAGTAGCAGCCCAACCAGGACACCAACGATGATCAAAACGATGCGTAAAAAACGATTCATGGGTCTTCTCCTCTTCCTAACAGTTCAAGTGAGATTAGTTACACGGAGGTGGCGGTTCACAAAGAGGAGATAGAGTCACTTTTTGAAGGTCGCTATTTTCTAGATAGGCAAATTAAAATGACAAATAAGCCCCCCAATCTCCGTATAACGCAGTGAATCCTTTGTGCCTCTCTGTGTTCCTTTCTCTTCCTGAATAACTTCGCTAATCATACCTGAAACAAACAAATCGTAAAGCATGATTGAAAGATGCTTGTTGGCAAATTGGGCGTATAATTTGAGGATGGAAACGGCCGTATATATTGCGATTTTATTTTTAGTTGTTGAATATGATTTGCGCCAGGGACGCATTCCTAACCTGATCATATTTGGCGGTTTAGCAGTTACATTGATGTTGAGTCTACTGGCAGGTGTGCTGACATTTCAATCCAGCATTTTGGGTGCTGTGGTTGGCGGTGTTTTTTTGGCCATCTTGCGCGGGTTGGGTCATTATCTTTTCAAGCGTGATGCCCTCGGCTGGGGTGACGTAAAGTTGGCAATTTTGCTGGGCGCGATGGTTGGTGTCAAGGCTGTTTTATGGGTGTTGGCATTAGGCATTTTATTAGCTGGCATTGTGGCCTTAATTCTCGTTCTGGCTAAAAAAGTAGAACGCACAGCGACTTTGCCTTATGGTGTTTTTTTGGCCACCGCCGGTATGGTGGT
>CAYGMR010000159.1:0-11014 GCA_964350725.1 uncultured Ardenticatenaceae bacterium
TTGCCAAATCGGTTTACAAAGGAGCTATAAAAACTATGGACAAGAAATATAAACCTGTCGCCCTGTTTATACTGGATGGATGGGGTTTACGCGGCAATGCCAATGGGAATGCGATTGTTTTAGGCGATACGCCAAATTTTGATCGCTGGACACGCACGCTCGAACGCTCGGTTTTGGATGCTTCGGGCGAGGCTGTCGGACTGCCAGATGGACAAATGGGCAATTCTGAAGTCGGGCATTTGAATTTGGGTGCAGGCCGCATTGTTTATCAGGAATTAACGCGTATTAATCTAGCGATTCGGGATGAATCGTTTTTTGAGAATGATGTGTTGGCAACGGCCGTAAACAAAGTCAAGCAAAACGGCGGTAAATTACATGTGATTGGCTTGTTTGGTAACGGTGGCGTCCACAGCCACAGTGATCATATGTACGCGATTATGGATTTGGCTAATAAGAAGGGCGTTGAGCCGATTTTGCATGTGATTACTGATGGACGTGATACACCCCAAGAAAGTGGGTTGAAGTTCGCCCAGAAACTGGAAGCCTATTTAGACGAAAACCCAGGTGTGGCGGCAACAGTATGCGGCCGTTATTACACCATGGATCGGGACAAACGCTGGCCGCGTACAAAGTTGGGTTATGATTTAATTGCGAATCATGTGGGGGTAGACGGCCGTACGGCCGTATCCGTCTCAGAAGCCCTCAAAGCGTCATATGCCAACGGGGTTACGTATTAATTTGTAGATGCTATCCCCTTGGATGTAGGCGACAAAAATGTAAAAGTCGAATCCGGCGACTGCCTCGTCTTCTTCAACTTGCGCGCCGACCGTATGCGTCAAATCGTCGCCCCGTTTATGTTTTCCGAGTTTGATGGCTTTGAGCGCGAATTTATTCCAGATGTGGATATTATCACGATGACCAGCTATCAAGATAGTTTCACGGCGCCGGTCATGTTCCCCGAAGTTGACATCAAAAATCCATTGGCTGAGGTGTTGAGCAATCTGGGTTTGAAGCAGTTCCACGCAGCCGAAACCGAAAAATATCCACATGTAACTTTCTTTTTTAATGGCGGTCGTGAGAAGATATTTGAGGGTGAAACACGCTATTTGGAGCCATCTCCCAAAGTCGCTACCTACGATTTGCAGCCAGAAATGAGCGCCTATCTGCTTACTGATGCAGTCGAAAAACGCATCCAAGAGCATGATGACGATTTCATTTTGGTCAATTTTGCTAATCCCGACATGGTGGGGCATACAGGTGTGTTGGAAGCGGCTATCAAAGCGGTGGAGACTGTTGATGAATGTGCCAATCGTTTGGTAGAAGCGGTGGTGGCGAAGGGCGGCGTGGCGTTGGTAACGGCCGATCATGGCAATTGTGACCGTATGCTTGATTTTTACACCGGTGAGCCCCATACGTATCACACAACCCAGCCAGTGACATTAATCGTGATTGGTCATGATGGGTATGTCAATATGGTGCCACGTGGCATTTTGGCTGATGTTGCCCCCACGGTTTTAGATTTGATGGGTGTCGAACAGCCAGAGGAAATGACAGGGCGTAGTCTGATTGAACGCTAAGCCCTATTGGTATTAGAAGATTCACCACAGAGATCACAGAGGGCACAGAGGAATTAAGTAGATCAAATGAAGGCTCTGTAGTCTTTGCGATCTCCGTGGTTCAATGATGAAAACGGGTTTTGTATGCAGAATGGGAATGCTTTTCGGGCGTTTGTAGAGGAAGTGCAGCGCTATTTGGCTGATAAAAAAGTGATTGATTATTATCGCGAACCATTGGGCGACGCGATGGATTTGCGCTTAGATGCAATTGTCAAACACTTTATGGCTAGCACATCTGAACAGCGCGAGTTTTTTCAAGCAGAATTACTGCCTGAACAGCGTTCTTTGTTTGGCATTTATGGACATCGGGCGGCAACGCGTGCAGTGCGTGCAGAGTCAGGCGATTTGTTGTTGATGGGGTTGGTGGCAACGGCCGTTGCCAATTACGAAATCCCAGAAAAGCGACGCGTCGAAGTCGGCTGGGCAGTGTTCCATCATTGTGCACGCCAGCTGGACATCGCCCCACCTGATCTGTTTGCCCAGGCGGCCGATTATGCAACACCAGATTTGGTGCCGCGCCTGGTCGCCTTTGGCAATCGAGCCGATGTCATTCTGGGCAGCTTTGGCTGGAAAGAGCTGAAGACCCCCGCTGGTGTTGTGTATAAATTTGATTGGCGTTAAGAGCAAATCGCCTCTTGACATGGCTTTCTGTCCATGCTAGTATGCCGTTAATTATGTTGAACGAACACATTTTCACTCCCTTTTATTTAGTTACTGTGCAACCCATGGCATTCGGTTGTGATTTTACTGCGTATTTGGTAAAAGGGATGAGAGATAGCGTGTAAGTTTTTAGTCAATTTCTACATTTGTTTCCAAAGACGCGGTGGCAGCCATCGCGTCTTTTTTGTTTCATGGAGCTACAACGCATTCAGGAAGGAACGAATTTACTTCTTCCTTAATTCGCTGTAGTCATCCTGACAAGATGAGTGAATTATGCAGAATGGTAAACCCATAATCGATGTAAAAAACTTGCATAAACAGTTTAAGGTCAAACAAAAGGCACCTGGACTGGGTGGCAGTTTGCGATCTTTGTGGAAAACAGAGACGAAAGAGGTAACGGCCGTTGCCGACATCAGTTTCTCGCTCCAACCAGGTGAATTATTGGCCTTCATCGGCCCCAATGGTGCGGGCAAATCAACCACAATTAAAATGTTGGTTGGCATCCTTTTTCCCAGTGGTGGTGAGGCACAAGTTTTAGGGTATACGCCCTGGCATGATCGCCGCCACTTAGGCTATCACATCGGTTCTGTTTTCGGACAAAAGCCACAGCTTTGGTATCATCTGCCGCCCGAAGATACCTTTCGCCTTTTTGCACGCATCTATGAACTCGACGACAAAGATTATAAACGCCGCCGTGATTTTTTGGTTGAATCTTTCCAGATTGGGGATTTGCTGCAAATTCCAGTACGCAAACTTAGTCTTGGGCAGCGCATGAAATGTGAGATCGCGGCGTCGCTGCTGCATAATCCTAAAGTGATTTTTCTGGATGAACCCACAATTGGTCTGGATGTGGTCGCTAAGCAGCAGATTCGGGATGCGATCCGCACCATGAATGCGGAAGAAGGCACGACCATTTTCCTGACGAGCCATGATGCCGGCGACATAGAAAATTTATGTAAACGTGTGATCATCATCAATCATGGCAAAATGATCTTTGATGATCGTACATCGGTGTTACAGCGTGATTATCTAACCAAAAAGGTGATTGATGTACGCTTTGCGGAAGCACTCAATGGTCCATTTGTGCTGCCAGGTGTGACTACAATCAAGCAAGGTACATATGGTGTCAAATTGGAATTCGACAGTCGTCTGGTTCCTGTGGAGCAGGTTGTGCAGCAAATCATCACGACCAAGCCATGCAATGATATCAACATCGCAGACCCACCGTTAGAAGAGATTATCCGTGAAATATATACTAACTAGGATGTCTAGTTTGTTGTAGTTTAAGAAAATAATCGAGGAATAAATGTAGGACGATTTGGTAAATCGTCTCAGCGATTTGCCAAATCGCTCTACAAGGTTGATTACCCGTTTTATTTTTTAATCACTAACAAACTAGACCTACATTTTGATGCTTGTAACTTTTCAGTATGTGAGAATGAATAATGTTGTTTAGAGTGCGTGTGAATTCAAGAAAATATAGTGCGGTTACGTTGATTAATTTACAAAATCAATTGGCTTATATTTGGGATGCGTTGGGACGTTCGTTGTTCATCATTTTGATCATGTTCATTTTTATGCAGTTGTGGACGGCCGTTTACCAATCACAAGGCACGAATGAAATCGCTGGGCTTACTTTAGCCGCCACTATCTGGTATTTTTTGATCGCGGAGGTAATCGAATTGGGTAAATTCCGCCATGATCAGAAGATATCTGAAGAGGTCAAAGATGGTTCCATCGCGTATACATTGGTACGGCCGTATAACTATCTCACCTATCATTTTGCCAATGGCTTGGGCGAAACGGCCGTTAAAATGGGGCTCGTATTTCTATTGGGGCTGCCCGTTGTTTGGTACTATGCTGGCCCACCACCCGTTATCTGGCAAACGCTGCCACTCGTGGCGTTGGTTCTGATTTTAGCGCTGCTGCTCGATTTTTGTATGGCCAGCTGCATTGGTTTGCTGGCTTTTGTCTCCGAAGATACCAACTCATTCCGCCTGATCTACCAGAAACTGATTTTTATTCTGGGTGGCTTGTTGATCCCGGTTGATTTTTTGCCGGAGTGGCTGCAAAAAATCGCGCGCGTTTTGCCCTTTAGCCTGGTGACCTATGCGCCCGCCAAACTTTTTGCGGCTTTCGAGTGGGCACAATTTGTACAGATATTGACGTTCCAACTCATTTGGATTGCTGTCATGGGCGGGCTTTTGTGGCTGCAATACCGTTGGGCGACGCGTCGTCTGGCAGTGAATGGCGGATGAGGTTTATTGGAGAGAAATCCCTTTGTTTCCTTTTAAACTGTGTGTTCTTTGTGACCACTTCGACTGGGCTCAGTACAAGTTTGCGGTGAATTTTTAAGGATAAACCATCATGCATTTTATTTCACGATTGCGAGCTGAATATCGATTTTTGCGGGCGTTAACGGCCGTTAACCTCTCCTCAGCCATGGAATATCGCGCTAGTTTTTTGACACAAATCATATTCATGTTCATCAACAATGGTATTTACTTTGTCTTTTGGCTGATCTTCTTCGAACAGTTTGGCGATGTCCAGGGCTATAACATCAGTGACATTTATATGTTGTTTGCCGTTGTTTCTTTTGGGTATGGCATTGGCAATATGTTTGCCGCCAATACAGGTGCCAACCTGGCTTATATCATCGTGCAAGGGCGCATGGATTATTATTTGGTGCTGCCACGCAATCTGTTACTGCATGTTGTCTTTTCACGCATGAGTGTCTCAACCATCGGCGATGTCACATTTGGCCTGATCGCTTTCTGGTTTGCTGGTCGTTATCATCCGGTCGATTTTTTACTGTTTCTGGCAGTGAGCATTCCAGTAGCGATGATATTTGTGGGATTTTCCACAATTGTTGGGTCTTCGGCCTTTTTCTTTGGTAATACACAATATGCCAGCCAGCAGCTATCGAATGCGACGCTCACTTTTGCGATGTATCCGCATACGCTGTTTCGAGGCTTGTCGCGCTTCATGCTCTATACGATTATTCCAGCCTTTTTCATTGGGGCTGTGCCGGTAGAGATCATAAAGAATCGCGACGGCCGTTTACTGCTGCTGTTGTGGGGTGTGGTTGTGATTGTGTGGGTGTTGGCAACGGCCGTGTTTTATGGCGGCTTGCGGCGTTATGAGTCGGGCAATGCGATTAATGTCAATACGTAGGCATTGGTCGGATTGGCCCGTGTCCCGGATACACCTGGGTGGCTCCTTTATTATGTAGTTTTTGCCAGCTTTTAGCTACAACAGCGGTGTTTTCCGTGCCCACGAATTCTGGACGGATCAGGTCGCCAGTAAAGACGGAGCCGTCATCAAGCAGCAGTGAAACGCTGTCATCAGAATGCCCTGGTGTATGGATGATCTCGCCGGGAATACCAATGTTTTTAAGCAAGGTGCGACTTTGTTTGCAGGAGATCGTGACATTGTCGTGCAGTGTAATTTCCAGATAATTATCTTGTGGTTTTATCCATGTTTTCATCAGTGGAATGGCTTCCACTTGTACATCAAGAACCAGTAAAGGGATGCCAGCCAGTTTTAATTCTTGACCAAGCCCAGCATGATCGATATGGTAATGGGTTGCCAATGCATAGCGGATTTCCTTAAGTGGTATATCCATACGCTTCAGGTTTGCCTGCATTTGACCCATGCTGCCTGGCCAACCGAGGTCAACCAGCAAACGTGACGTGCCAACGCTGATGACCCAATAATTAGTTGATTGGTAGCCGACGTTCACAATTGTCATTTTAGGTAGAGATTTGTCTAGTTTTTCGACTATTTTTTTCACAAGTCACTCGTGGTAGAAACTTGACAAATCGTAACTGTACAGGTTAGTCGAGTAGATTTGTCAAATTTTGTATCAAGGTTGCATCGTTACCAGACAAAATTTGACAAATCTCGTGTGTACCCCTGAATAGTTACGACAAATCTAGTTTTCATCCGGCAGCCCATCGAAGAAATCGACAAGGCCTGTCTCAAGCGAATATTCAGCACCCACAATCAGCAGTCCATCCTCTTTAATGAGTTGTTCCAGAATTCGTGAGCCATTGCGCAGATGTCTAGCGGATGTACGCACATTTGCGCGTACGGCGTGGTGCATCAATGCGTTTTCGTCATGTCGCAAGTCTGTTTGTAGCAATTCCTCGACTGATGGCCGGATATAATCCACAATTGCACGTAAATTGGGTGATCGGTTTTCTGTTGGCTGCTTGAGTTCTGCAAGTGTGGCTTGCACCGCGCCACAATGCGAATGTCCCATAACTACCACTAGCCGCGTACCAAACTTTTCAGCCGCAAATTCGACGCTGCCGATGTGTGAAGGTGCTACAATATTGCCCGCTACGCGGATGACAAACAAATCACCCAGCCCCAGATCAAAGATGATCTCGGCTGGCACACGCGAATCAGAACAGCCGAGTATGACGGCAAATGGTTCCTGTCCAGCCATCAACTCCTGGCGACGGGCTTGGCTGCTAAGTAAAGCATTGCTCGGCGCTCCCGCCGCAAAGCGCTGATTCCCTGTTTGAAGACGTTTAATTGCTGCTGTTGCTGTAAGCATATATATATTTCCTTTTCTTGGCGCATACGTGCTGCATCCGTTATCATTTTATCAACAATCTAGGAGCTTGTCGGAGAAGTTGTTAATAGGATGCGGATTTTCGCAGATTGCGCTGGTTTTCGCGAATTAAGCCAAAAAATGCGCGGAAACCCGTCTAATCCGCGTTTATCTGCGTACCATTTTTTACTTTTTCGATAGTCTGCTAGCGCAAATTTTAGCTTACAAGAATATCTGTTGGAATTTAGACAGAGCAAACAGAATGCGACTGATAGACAAAAATAAGGGAAATTCCCGTTGGAGATATGTATGCCAAATGAACAAATGCGTTCGCTGATCAGCCAAGACATCCACTTTTTAGGCGATATATTGGGCAAAGTAATCCGCCGTCATGCCGGTATTGAAATATTTGAGATGGTGGAGCGTATCCGAGCGTTGACAAAAGCACGCCGCATCGATAACACACTCCAGATTGATGATCGCATTGCGCAGCTTGTCGGCGATTTGGATAGTCAAGAGGCGGAAAAAGTGGCGCGCAGTTTTGCTGTTTATTTTGAGCTGATTAATCTGGCTGAGGAACAGTATCGCGTGCATGTGCTGCGCGAGCGTGAACGTGAAGCGCATCCCCTGCCACTGCCTGAATCTATCCCCGCTGCAATTGCTACCCTGTACGAGATCGGGGTAGATGAGTTTGAGATGCAGCAGCTTTTGGACAAACTGCATATCGATCTGGTTTTTACAGCACATCCAACGCAGGCAAAGCGCCGTACTGTGCTTTCTAAGCTGCGCCGCGTGGCTATGGCGTTGACAGAGTTAAACGGCCGTGCCTTGTTGCCATTGGAACGACAGCGCTTGGTTGAACATATGCAAGCTGAGATTACCTCCTTATGGTTTACGAATCGAACACGAACGGCCGTTCTCACCGTTACAGATGAAGTTAAAACAGGCTTGTATTACGTCGATACCACCATTTGGGACACGATCCCCCAGGTCTACCGCACGATGGCGGCTGCATTGGCTGAACATTATCCCAATGTCAATATGCCGCCGCGCTTTCTGACATTTGGCTCTTGGATTGGCGGTGACCGTGACGGCAACCCCAATGTCACCGCCGCTATCACTGCCGAAACATTGCGCTTGCATCGTGGATTGGCAGTCGTCAAGCACCAGGCAATGGTTACGCAACTCAATCGTTCATTGAGTATTTCAGACCAAAAACTGGCTATCGAGCCAGAATTTTTGCAAGCATTGGATGCAGTTAAAGATAGCTCGGCGCATTTGAGTTATTTGCAAAATCGATATCCAAATGAGCCGTACCGCCTATGGGCGGCCGCGTTGGCAGATGAATTGGCCGAAGCGGCCACGGGCAAGATGGTCGAACGCTTAAAGGGGATTTCCAATTTACCGCTGCGTCTCAAAACAATGGATGATTTGCTGCGGCCGCTCAATTTGATGGACAAGACATTACGCAGCAGCAATTTGCAAGAGATTGCGCAGGATACGCTGATGCAAATTCGGTATCAAGCACAGGTGTTTGGTTTGCATGTGGCGCGGCTTGATATTCGTCAATACAGTGATTTTAATACGGCCGTTCTTGCAGAGCTATTCCAAAAATTAGGCCGTTATGATCATTTTGAGACGTTGTCGGGCGAGGAACGGGCTGCCGTCTTGTCAGAACAGTTGGCACAGCCAATTCCCGACTTGAGCACGCTTACAGATTTATCGGCAGAAACGGCCGAAACCTTAGCCCTATTCCAAATTCTCTACCGTGCCTTTGACTTTTATGGTCCCGAACTGATTGGCCCCTACATTGTGAGTATGACACATGGCCCCGAAGATATTCTGGCGCCGCTTTTGCTGGCTTATTGGCATGGTATCTGTTTGGACGACGGCCGTTCTGTTGAAGGCTTGACCTTTGCGCCGTTGTTTGAAACCCGTGCCGATTTGCAAGCCGCGCCTGATGTGTTGGATGCACTGTTTAACCATCCAGCCTATGCGCCGCATCTGGCACGCGCTGGTCACCAGCAAGTTGTCATGATCGGCTATTCGGATAGTAACAAGGATGCTGGTTATGTGGCTGCAAACTGGGAACTGTACCAGGCACAAGAACAGATTTCTGCGGCGTGTAAAAACGCAGCTATTCAATTGACTCTGTTTCATGGGCGTGGTGGCACTATTGCACGCGGGGGTGGCCCGGCCAACCGTGCTATTTTGGCGCAGCCACCAGGATCGGTAAACGGCCGTATTCGTATTACCGAGCAAGGTGAAGTGATTGACGAGCGTTATGGTCATGCTGCCATCGCCCGACGACATTTGGAACAGGTCATGCATGCTGTGTTAACCGCCAGTGCCCCTGAGTATCTTGACAATTTGCCGCAGCCACGTCCGGAATGGCGGGCGGCGATGGATACTTTAGCGGCCGTTTCTTATCGGGCTTATCGTCAACTCGTGTACGAGACGCCGGAACTGCTGACATATTGGCAGCAAGCCACCCCCATTGAAGAGATAAGCCAGATGCAGATTGGGTCACGGCCGTCGCGGCGTACGGCACAAGCGACCTTTGGCAGCTTACGCGCTATTCCTTGGGGCTTTAGCTGGATGCAAAGCCGGCATGTCTTACCGGGCTGGTATGGTGTCGGTGAAGCACTTGAAGCGTATGGTGACTCTTTGCAAAAGCTGCAGCAGTTGCAAACGATGTACCAGGAATGGCCGTTCTTTCAGGTGATGATCGACAATGCACAAGTTTCATTGGCGAAGGCAGATATGGGCATTGCGCGTTTGTATGCGGGATTGGTAACTGATGAGGTGGTGCGTGAGAAGATTTTTGGTGAAATTGAAAGTGCTTTCCAACGAGTGCGCACACAGATTTTGCGTGTGACTGGGCAGCGTGAACTGTTGGATAATGATCCCACGTTACAACGCTCCGTGCGGCGGCGTAATCCATATGTGGATCCCTTGAATTTTATTCAGGTGGGGCTGTTGAGCAAACTGCGTGCTTTGCCTGAGCAAGACAGCTCTGCGGCACAAGAACTACTGCAAACGATCTTCCTAACTGTCAACGGCATTGCTTCGGGATTGAAGAATACGGGGTAAGGAATGGGGTGTGGGAAACGGCCGTATGCTATGCTAGCTTGTGGCCTTTTAGTTGTGGCCTTTTAGTTGTGGCCTTTTAGTTGTTGCCTTATAGAATGAAGAATTGTTTGATCGTGTATCAAGCAACCCAGTTTTCTACTTTTAGGGTTTTTATGCGCTTAAATTCTTTCTCATTATTTGTAACCAGTACCAAATCTCTGCTCATTGCGTGCGCCGCAATCAATAAATCCAGCGGACCAATAACAACCCCGCGTTTTTCTAGTTGGGCACGGATTTCGCCGTAATGTTTAGACGCTATTTCATCATAGGGTAGTATTTCAAAAGGAATAAGAAATTCTTCCAGTCGTTGCTTGTTTTCTTTTTTGCGCGTACTTTTTGAAACGCCGTATTGAAGTTCAGAAACTGTAATAGATGATATGCCCACGTCTCCCACTTTACTGTCCCTGAATCTCTGAACAGCTTCTGGGGGGCGATTGTTCATAATATAGATGCAAATGTTTGTATCAATCAAAAAGTTCATCTAGGCTAGCCCTTGCCTGTTGAGATTCAGGTTGGTTTCTGTTTGTCATAAAAGGTTTTTCATATTTGTTTAGATTTTTTTCCCAGACATCCCAGATCGAATCATCTTTGGGCATTAAAAGAACGCCTTCTGATAATCTTTTGATATATACTTCCTTTCCTTCAAAACGGTAAGCCTTCGGTAATCGTATTGCCTGACTACGTCCATTGGTAAATATTTTTGCAGTATCCATTTTCACCTCCTAGTTATTGTTTTTGAGCTATACCTGTTAGTATATACCGCTGTTATGCTTTGTCAAGGTATATACCGGTCGAAATATATCTGCTATCAGGTCAGATTCATCAAAATGAGGCGAAATTTGACGGGAAGCCAACAATTGACGAAATTGCCATAATGACATGCCTGCCAGTAAGCGAGCCTTGCCAATCGAAAGTCGCCTAGAAGCATACAGGTAAACTGCCATCTCTATTTTTAGTTCAGAAGTTGTGAGCCGCGCAGATTCTAAAATGTCTTGGGTGGCACGGTCAGGAGACCGGCCACAGCAAAATCAAAAGTTATAAACGA
>CAYGMR010000160.1:0-8744 GCA_964350725.1 uncultured Ardenticatenaceae bacterium
GGGACTTTCTACGACACAGCCGCCGGCGAGATGATCTACTACGATCTCTACGACGACGACGACGCCTCGCCGCCCCCTCCGAGCACGGACGAGGCCGAGCGACCCGAGTCTCCGCCACCCGCCCAACAACCGCCCGATCTCCGCCACCCGACCAACACCAATCCAAAACGTTCTTGTAGGGGCAGGACAGGCGGGGAATAGGCTTGTCCTGTAGAAATGATTCATCGCCCGCCTGTCTTGCCCGCGCCGTTGACGCCCAACACGCGGGCAAGACGATTGGGAGAAATCGCCGTGCGCGTAGCCTACATCATTCCCAATCGTCCTGCCCCTACCATGATTTTTAGGTTTTCATTTATCAACCCAACCAACGTTTGTGGCGCTTGTAATGTTTGACATCGCGGTAGCTTTTGCGTTCACCAACTTGCGTGAGACCCAGGTGAAACAGTTTGATGCTGGCGTTAAGTTTACTTCTGGCCTGCTAGCAACTTTACCAACAATTTTTTGTGTATCAGCAGGGATATCGTGGCGACTTCCAATTCTACGGTATAATATGGACATAAATGAGGTGAAAACTATGTATGCTGTAGAATTTCTAGCTAAGATCAAAAACGGTACGATTCAAATCCCAGAAACATACCGGCATCGCCTGCAAAAACGGGTTCGCGTAATTTTACTCAGTGATGAAGCAGATACCGCCTCGGCCGCTGGCGCTTCCATTATAGATGTTTTAGATCAGGTTCCCGGTCAGAGCGTATTCAAAACAGCCGCAGAAGTGGACCAATATTTACAAGAGGAACGGAGATCTTGGGATCGTTAAACTTGCCGGACGGCGGGTTAGTTTACTTAGATACCAGCCCAATTATCTATGCTGTTGAGAAAATCTCGCCTTTTGCCGAGATACTGTATCCTCTCTGGCTGGCCGCTAAAGAAAATCAGTTTCAGCTTATCGGTAGTGAACTCCTGCTTGTAGAAACACTGGTCAAGCCGGTCAAACTGGCCGATATCGAATTAGAGACAGCCTTTCGTAACTTTCTCAATGCAAGAGAAATGTTGCTGACACCTATCTCGCGAGCCGTTCTAGAGGAAACAATCCGACTACGTGCCGCCTTCGGTTTGAAAACACCAGATGCCATTCACGCCGCAACAGCACTGCTGTCCCACTGTGCTTTGTTTATTACCAATGATGGTGCTTTTCGACGCGTTCCTGACCTACCTGTCGTTGTGCTGCACGAACTGATCACAACCTCATAGCTTGCTAGAAGTTCCTTGTCCTCCTCCAACATCTGAGCATATGGCAAATTTAACCTAGCCAACGTTTGCGGCGCTTGTAATGTTTGACATCGCGGTAGCTTTTGCGTTCACCGACCTGGGTGAGACCCAGGTGAAACAGTTTGATGCTGGCGTTAAGTTTACTTCTGGCCTGCTAGCAACTTTACCAACAATTTTTTGTGTATCAGCAGGGATATCGTGGCGACTTCCAATTCTACGGTATAATATGGACATAAATGAGGTGAAAACTATGTATGCTGTAGAATTTCTAGCTAAGATCAAAAACGGTACGATTCAAATCCCAGAAACATACCGGCATCGCCTGCAAAAACGGGTTCGCGTAATTTTACTCAGTGATGAAGCAGATACCGCCTCGGCCGCTGGCGCTTCCATTATAGATGTTTTAGATCAGGTTCCCGGTCAGAGCGTATTCAAAACAGCCGCAGAAGTGGACCAATATTTACAAGAGGAACGGAGATCTTGGGATCGTTAAACTTGCCGGACGGCGGGTTAGTTTACTTAGATACCAGCCCAATTATCTATGCTGTTGAGAAAATCTCGCCTTTTGCCGAGATACTGTATCCTCTCTGGCTGGCCGCTAAAGAAAATCAGTTTCAGCTTATCGGTAGTGAACTCCTGCTTGTAGAAACACTGGTCAAGCCGGTCAAACTGGCCGATATCGAATTAGAGACAGCCTTTCGTAACTTTCTCAATGCAAGAGAAATGTTGCTGACACCTATCTCGCGAGCCGTTCTAGAGGAAACAATCCGACTACGTGCCGCCTTCGGTTTGAAAACACCAGATGCCATTCACGCCGCAACAGCACTGCTGTCCCACTGTGCTTTGTTTATTACCAATGATGGTGCTTTTCGACGCGTTCCTGACCTACCTGTCGTTGTGCTGCACGAACTGATCACAACCTCATAGCTTGCTAGAAGTTCCTTGTCCTCCTCCAACATCTGAGAATATGGCAAATTTAACCTAGCCAGCGTTTGCGGCGTTTGTAATGTTTGACATCGCGGTAGCTTTTGCGTTCACCAACTTGCGTGAGGCCGAGATAGAACTCTTTGATGTCGGCATTTTGGGCTAACTGGTCAGCGGGGCCATCGAGCACAATACGGCCGTTTTCCATCACATACGCATAATCGGCCACTTGCAGGGCCACATTTGCATTTTGCTCAACAATCAACATGGACGTACCCGACTCTGTGTTAATGCGCCGGATGATCTCGAAAATATCTTGTACCAGCAAGGGCGCCAGCCCCAAAGACGGTTCATCCAGCAGCATCAGACGTGGTTTGGCCATTAACGCCCGACCGATCGCCACCATTTGCTGTTCCCCACCCGACAGATAGCCCGCCGTGCGATTGCGTAAATTGCGCAGCGGCGGGAAATAAGCATACACCTGCTCCAACAACTGTTTCGTTTCACCCCGTTTGGGATTAATCAGCGCGCCAGTGCGCAAATTCTCCTCAGCTGTCAGATGCTGGAAAAGCCGCCGTCCTTCAAGCACTTGCACAATGCCCATGCGTGTGACTTCCTCAGCCTTGACACTATCCAGACGCTGCCCTTCAAATTCAATACCGCCGCGTGTTACTTTGCCGTTCTCGCGCAGCAGCAAACCCGAAATGGTCTTGAGCGTGGTCGTTTTGCCCGCGCCATTGGCACCCAATAACGAGACAATCTGTCCTTGCTCAACCGCCAGCGATATGCCGCGCAGCACGAGGATGACATCACTATAAACGACTTCGATATTGTTGATTTTGAGCATAATTTGGTCGACTTTTGAACCACAGAGTTCACAGAGAACACAGAGTTTTAGTAAGTTTACTCAAATTCTCCGTGAACTCTGTGCGCTCTGTGGTGAAACTCCGCTGTTACGGCCGTAAATCCGGCGTATCAGTCCAATCTTGCAAAACGTTAAAAGCGTCAGGACCGCCCTGGATTTGGCGCAGCTGCGACACATGCGGCGAGCGGCTGCCGTCAGAGTAATCCAGATAGATCACACCATCCAGACCCTCGATTGGCCCCATGGTAGTCAAGGCGTTGTAGACATCCTCACCGGTCAGTGCGTCAAAGCCGACTTCGTCGATGGCAGTTTCGAGCGCTTGCACAACCACATCAACACCCGCAACGAGCAGTAAATAGCCCACGTTCTTTTCTGCGGCCGTACGTTCGTTAGCTGCGAAGATTTCTTCAGCATATTGCACACCGGGATGATCGGCATCATTCCACCAGAGATAGGGGAAGGGTGTTACCAAGCCGACAGCCAGTGCCGGATCGGAGACAAAAGCATAAGTTGCCAAATCCTGCGCCCAGTTCGCACCAGAAAGGATGAATTCATCTTTCAAACCTAACGAACCTAAACCATTCATCAAAGCAGCAGGGCCAAAGGCGAGTGTATTCGTCCAGATGACATTAGCCCCTGCGGCTTGCGCGTTCAAAATAGCCGTCGTTGTGTCGGCAGTGGGCGCCAGGTCATATTGCTCTTCAAGCACGATTTCCACGCCCAAACTTTCAGCATAAGCACGGCTTTTTTCATTGAGTGCGCCCTGCCCAAAAGCACCGGGCCAACTCAAATAGGCCAGCTTGATTTCGTCGCCAGCACTGGCGGGTTTGACATCGGCCCAATTAGCCGTCAGCCAATCGAGGAAATAACCAAATTGATCCGGATAAATGGGGCCTAAACCAAAGGTGTACCCTGAATCGGGGCCGTAAAACCCTTCTGCGCTTAAGCCAGCAGTGACGTTGGGGATTTTGTCTTCAGCAAAACGACTGGCCAACGCTTCGACTTCGCCAGAACCATAGGTGATCATGACTAAAACATTGTCATCTTCACTGGTGAAACGGTCATAGGTGGCAACGGCTTCATCAATACTGCCACCGGTGTCCTGGAATTGGACGTCGATTTGTGCGCCACGTACACCACCTTGCTCATTGATGGCATCTACCGAATCCTGCATACCGCTGATCAATGGACCGTTGATGGCCGCATAGGGGCCGGATAAATCGCCGAAATGATAGAAAGTGATGGTTTCGCCTTCCAAATTGTCGGTGCGTTTTTCGTCCATCGCTTCTTCGGCTTCGGGAGCAGCCTCTTCGACGGCTTCTTCAGCATCGGCGGCAGCCTCTTCCATCGCTTCTTCAGATTCAGCCACTTCTTCTTCAGCTGCGGCGACTTCTTCGCCAGCCTCGGCAACGGCTTCCTCAGCTTCAGCTTCCATAACTTCAACGGTGGCTTCTGCATCTTGTTCAACTTCTTGCACAGCTTCTTGTGCGGATTCCTCAGCTTGTTCGACGGCGGGTGTGCCACAAGCGAACAATGTTGCGCTGAGAATGATTACAAATAATATGAGGGTTACTTTTTTCATCTATTCTTCTCCTTAAAATCTAATCTAAAAAATTAGGTAGTCGGCAACAAATTTTCAAAACACCTTTCCACAGATTTCACAGACTAACACAGATATTTATTCTTTAAATTTATGTTAGTCTGTGGCCGATTTTTCCAAAAACATATTGCGGTTTACCTAACCACAAAGGACACGAAGGAATACATATCATGATTAAAGCCTCCGGGATTCCTCACTTTGTTCGGAATGACACGTTCATTTCGTTTGTTTGATTTTTCCAACAGCACCTCCTTCAAAAGATATTGACGCATCTTTAACGTGCAAACGGCCGTAATCGCCAAGCGGCTTTGATGAGCGACCAACGATACGCCAGACCACGCGGTTCAAAGATTAAAAATAGTGCCAATGCGAGTCCGAAGGTCAACGGCCGTAACGCGGCCCCCACCCCCGTCGCATCTAACGGCAGCACACCAGAATTGATCAAACCAATAATGATGGGTGTTACCCACACCGCCAACTCTTCTAAAAGCGTGATTAAGATCGCGCCGAAAATTGGACCCAAGTTAGTACCTAAGCCACCCACAACCAACATACCTAAAAGCAAAATCGAATCATTTAAGCCCAGCGTTTGTGAATTAATATGGCGGATATTATGTGCCAGCAACGAGCCAGCTAAACCCGCAAATATAGCCGCAATAAAAAAGGCACGTAGTTTGTAGGCGAACAAATTAATACCCAACAATTCGGCCGCCAAATCATTGTCACGAATAGAAATCAGTGCGCGTCCCAGGCGACTGCGCGAAATATTCAGAGCAATAATCGTTGTAAAAATGAGCACTGTCAAGGAGATATAGATAAATTGTGACGGTGTCGCAAATCGGTACACACACGCATTCAGCTCAGGACTAAAGGTCGTGCCGAAAAAACAGGTGCCATTGATGATCGGGATGACAATTTGTGGCACTGGTACATTCAGCCCTTGCGCGCCATTCAGAACGTCTGGAAAAAGGTTGCGTGTGACCCATGGAATGATAAATTGGGCACTAAGTGTCGCCATCGCCAGATAAAAACCTTTTACCCGCAAAGATGGCAAGCCAAAAATGAGGCCAACGAATCCAGCACCGAGTGCTGCTGCTGGCAGCGCTAAGAAAAAGTTCCAGCCTAAGTTTGACACCAACAAAGCGGAAATGTAACCACCGACTGTCATAAAAGCGGCTTGTCCCAACGAAATCTGCCCGGTGTAACCCGTGAGGATATTCAAGCCTTGCACGGCAATGATAAAAATGCAGATGCGGTTAACCAAGGATACTGTCGATTCAGAAGCTATCGCGGGCAGCGCATAAAGCAGCAACAAAAACAGTATCAGCAGCACGCCCTGCCAGCGCTGTCGAATGACAGCCATGTCTTGTTTGTATGAACGGTCAAAATCACCTGCGGGTCGTAAGATGGTCATATATTTTTGGGTCGAGTAGTCTTGTAGCCGGTCTGTGTGACTAGGTGACTACTCCCCTGTAAATCGAATGGGTAATTCGATATGCGATTTTCCAAATCGCGCGACTAAATCCTCTCGATCCGTTTTTGGCCGAATAGGCCATCGGGTCGGATGATTAACACAATTAATAAAATGATGTAAGGTACAATTTCGGCTGAATTACGGATTGTTTGGGCAGCTTGTGGCCCTAAAATAAAATCATTGCTGGGCAGCGCAACCAGCGAAACCGCCAGACTAATCAACAAGCTGCCCACGACCGCGCCGGGAATCGATTCGAGTCCACCCAACAACACGGCGGGAAAGGCAGCCAACACAACTACAGGCAAACTCAGGTCAAGGCCGCTGGCGGTGGCAATCAAAATGCCACCAATGGTGGCGATGATGCCAGCCATTGCCCAGGAGAGACCAAACACGCGGTTGATGCGGATGCCGACGCTTTGGGCAGTTTCATGGTCTTCGGCGGTGGCCCGCATCGACAAACCCGTACGCGTATATTGAAAGAAGAGCCAGAGCGCAATCACACAAATCATGGCCACGACGAAAGACCACACCAGGTTCTGCCGCAAAATCACGACGATATTGTTGCCGTTGTAGACAAAGGGTAAGGAGATCTTGTAGGGATTGGTGATGTCGAAGATGACGGGAAAGTTGCGCTGTGTGGTGCCAAAAACAAGGATGGCAACACCTTGCAAAAATTGGCCGATGGCCAGGGTCATCAAGATGATGGCGAGCAGGGGTTGTCCGGTCAACGGCCGTAACGCAAAACGCTCAATCAATAATCCCAAACCTGCCGCCACCGCTAGTCCACAAATGATTGCCAACCAGAGCGGCAGCCCTAATTCGGCCGCAAACCACCAGGTCGAAAGCGTGCCGATCAACAACATTTGGCCTTCAGCAAAGTTAAAAATCTCCGACGATTTGTAAACCAAGACGATCCCTAACGCAATCAAGGCGATGGGGCCACCATTGAGTAAGCCAGTCATTGCAAATTGTGGAAGTAATTGCCAATTCATCTTCAATACCTCTGTTAATTTTCACCACAGAGGACACAGAGAACATAGAGTTTTTGCTTTTCTCTGTGCCCTCTGTGGTCTCTGTGGTGAGCCCTTTAAAGCGAGACGATCTTTAGAGACGATCCAATCGTCGCTTCAGACCCATCTTGGTAAACAACTGTGCCGCTGACTTCAACTGTTTCATCGCCAGCATACATCGCTTCGATAATCTCACTGTATTTTTCATACAACACACCCCGGCGCAGCTTGCGTGAGCGCGTCATCTCGGCTTCGTCGGCATCGAACTCTTTGTGCATGAGCACAAAACGACGCACTCGTCCGGCGGGAGGTAGGCTTTCATTAACCTGTGTCACGGCCGTTTCCACCAAAGCATACACCTCATCCTTCTGTGCCAAATCCATGAAGGTCGTGTAGTTGAGGTGATTGCGCTCAGCCCAATTGCCAACATTGCCATAATCGATCACCACCAAAGCAGTCACAAAATCGCGTGTCGGATCGCCCAACGCCATCACATCGCGAATATATGGGCTGAACTTCAAACGGCCTTGAATGAACTGCGGTGAAAAACGTTCGCCGTTCGCCAGCGTGATCATATCCTTGACACGGTCCAGGTAGATGAGATGACCATCTTCATCCACATATCCCGCATCACCGGTACAGAACCAGAAACGGCCGTTGTCATCCTGCCAAAAAGCCTCATCCGTCGCTTCCTGGTTTTTGTAATAACCCTGAAAAACAGTGGGGCCAGTCAGACGAATCTCGCCATCTGCTGCAATCATTACCTCTGAATCGGGAATCGGTTTGCCAACGCTGGCGAATTTGATGTCGCCATCTTGATGCATCGTGAGTCCGCCCGTGACTTCTGTCGAACCATAGACCTGTTTGAGATTGATGCCTAAGGCGTGAAAAAAGCGAATCACATCTGGGCTGAGTGACGCACCGGCCGTATAAGCATTGCGCAAGCGTGAAAGCCCCAACTGATCGCGAATGGGCGCAAAGACGGCGCGGTCGCCTAACCAATATTTGAAATGCAACCAAGCACCTGGCGCTTCATTGTTAAGGCGTTTGTCAGCCATCTGGTAACCAATCGGCAAAAATGTGTTATACAGTTTGTGGTTGAGCCAGGTCGTTTCATTGATACGCACCTGGATCATACCCACTAAATTTTCCCATAGGCGCGAATTGTAAAGAATGCCTTCCGGCGCGATCTCACGCACATTTTCGCGCACAGTTTCTGGCGACTCGGGGAAGTTGATGATGATGCCAGTATAAACATGCGGGGCAATGCCTAAAGCATGTTCGCCAATCCAACCCAGGGGCAGCAGACTCACATGATCGTCGCTGTCGTAACGTGGGTCAATTTGTTGGAAGAGCGCTGCACTGGTCATCAAATTATTATGGCTAAGCATCGCCCCTTTGGGCAAGCCGGTTGTGCCCGATGTGTAACAGAGAACGGCCGTGTCTTCTCCCCGCCCCAACCATGTCTCCGTCACAAACCGATCTGGCTCATTTGCTACCAACGCCTTACCCAATTCTTGCACTTCCGCAAAGGAAATCAACCAGGGATCATCATAATTCCAGAGACCCTTATCATCCCAATAAATCACCCGTCTCAAGTTT